>NZ_JAERJY010000052.1:0-21134 GCF_018257375.1 Providencia sp. JGM181
TTATAATTTAGGTTGATTCATGCTTACAGTATATTACAAAAGTGAGCTTTTTGTCGGTAAGTGTATATTTATCTGATTATTAAAATAATTTAGTGCGTTTTCAATTTGCTGGAACCAATCAGCGGGATGACCAGTTGGAATTAAGACAGCACAGACGGTCAAAAGCACAGCAATAAAGCGTTCCCCGCGTTTACTGAACTTGCCGCGTAAGATAGGAAAACAAAAACGTGTTGGTAGAGGCCATAAAAAAGGAACCCCCGATGGAGTCAGCATATCAGCCACTAAATGGCTCATATAACCTAATAAAAATGCTTGGATAAGATCGCTAGGTAAGTCCCAATAGTGAGGTAGCCATTGGTAGCTGCTGATCAGTAAGATTAGCCAAGCGATCAGGCTGTGAGTGAACCCGCGATGCCCACACAGTTTTGATATAGGTAGTGAAATAATACGAAAAAGCCGCCCGAGGATAGATGAAGGATGGTCAATATCAGGCAATAAGGCACCTAGCAACACTCCTGGCACCATATGCAACCAATCACCCTGAGCGAACTCTGGGGTAATTTGCAATTTATGAGCCATTACAAGTGAGGCGACGGAAAAAAGCAGATGCCCTTCAGCAGTCATGGTGGATAAAATACCATCTGTTTATCTATACAGTAGGCGGGAAGTATAAAGGGTTTGTAGGAAATATGGTAGTGGGAGAGAGTTAAAAAAACTCTTATTTATTAGTTAATAACCGTAGGTTTTTATACTTTTTAAAATTTCCCCTACGTGAAAAACGTAAGGGAAATTGTGTTCGGTTAACTTATTTAAGATTAACGTAAATTTTCTGGGCGTAAATCGTTCAATGAGGCGATTTTAACATCAGCCAAACCCCAGCGTGGGTCATTGAAATGCTTACTATCAGGCACGACGATAGAACGCATTCTTGCCGCTTTTGCAGAAATCATTCCATTAAAGGAGTCTTCTAAAGAAGCACAATGGATAGGCTTGGTGGATAACTCAGCGGCTGCTTTTAAATAAACTTCGGGATGAGGCTTACTTAATGGTAAGTCTGCTGCTGAAACGACGGCAGAAAAATAATGGCGGATATCAAATAAGTTCAGCACTTTTTCTAGCATATAATCTGGAGATGCAGATGCTAAAGCGATTTTTAGGTCCATTGACCGGCACAGTTCAAGAGCATGCTGTACACCTGGCAGTAATGGGCGTTTTTCTTCCACTAAACCAATAACGCGGTCAATAATACGCTGTTTTGTTGCTTCTAAACTACAACCCTGCCAAGGAGATGCGTTGTACCAAAGTTCAACAACGTGATCGATACGTAAACCGAGGGTGTCAGGAAGAGTGTGCTTAATGGATAAATCGACGCCTAACTCTGCAAAAACTTCATCTTCCCCTTGTTCCCAAAAAGGTTCCGAGTCAATCAGCAAACCATCCATGTCAAAGATGACAGATTGGATAGGTAATTTATGATACATAGCAAACTCCATTCATTTAGATACCCGCTTAAAAGAGGGTATGGGGATTGTCGCTGTACTTTAATCACAGTCATTTTGGTTTCTGAAACGATTCTAACAAGCTATGACTTGGGGTTATAGAGATATATGTGCTATCACATGATTTTATTGGAAATTTGAGTTTAGTTACTGATGTGAATTCGATTCAATCTTTGAATAATCCGAAACTCAGTTTTTAACTATCATTTTTTTATAGAAATTTGGAGCCAGCAAATATTATCGGCTATGATTAGCGTAGAAAAAAACTTTAAGGAATAGTTGTAATGAATTACCACAAGGCAAATTCTCTTGCGATTGGCAAACGTATTTTGGGCTGGATCGTATTTTTTGTGGCGTTAATTTCCACATTAACATCGTTAATTAAATTAGCGGCTCTGAAAGGAATTCAAGGCGAAGGAATTAACGCAGTTGCCAATGATTTTGTTAAATTAATGGCGGAGATGACTCGACAAAGTACACCATTTCTCAATGTATTTTGGAATAATTCACCAGTTCCTGAAGTGAGCCATGGTTTTTCAGGTAGCAGCATCGGATTTTTTGTTATTTTTATTTTCATCTTTGTGGGGCTTGCTTTAAGCGCATCAGGCTTACGCATGTATCGACAAATTAAATTCATTCGCGAAAGCATTGAAGATCACGTCATTCTTGAAAATGCAAAAGGCAGTGAAGTGACCAAAGAAGAGTTAGAAGCCAAAGTCACTATTCCTCGACATACTATTTTCAAACAGTTCTTCTTGATGTATTTCTGGCCGATTGTTTTAGGGATCGCCATTTATTTTGCATTGAAACTTCTGAATTGGTAGTTTTTCATCATGTGGGTCATTCCTCGTCATGTTGATGTTTTCCCATCATGAAAAATGCACAGCATCGGTATTTACTCCGCCGCTGTGCATCGCTTATTTCCGTCTATTTGATTCTCAGTTATTCGTCGTCTAATAAATTATCAATAATGCTGCGAGCGTGCAGATAGCTTTGTTCATTACCAAACATGTTGGCTTGATTGAGTAAGAAATAGAGTTGATAGATTGGTTGCCTGTCTAAGAAGCCCGTTGGTAATGGCCAAACACTTTGGTACCCATCAATAATTTGAATCGGAATTTCTTTATATAATGGCAACATGGCGATATCACATTCCCGATCACCCCAATAACAGGCAGGGTCATAGAGTACGCCATCCATTTGGTTGGTGACCGCGCAGTTTGCAGGCCACAGATCCCCATGTAATAAAGAGGGTTGAGGTTGATGGCCGGATAAACGGTGTTTAACAATATCCACGAGTTTTTGAATATCACCAAAAACCATGCCTTTCTCAGATGCAATTTGTAATTGAAGACCAATACGTTTTTCTGCAAAGAATGCATTCCAACGCTTTTCCCACCCATTAGGCTGAATAATGGTACTGAGCATAGTATCAAAATCGAACCCATAGCTAGGCTGTTCTTCCCATTGATGCAATCGCGCCAATTGTTGACCAAAATGCCAGGCATTGGTGCTATCAAAATGTTTTAACGGGAAATATTCGAGGAGAAGAAAGCTGTGGTGCTTGTTGCTACCCAAGCCGTAGACTTTGGGAACGGTGATGGTTTGGCTTTTCGCTAGCATTTCAAGCTGCTCTGCCTCTTGTTTAAAAAGAGGGAGAAACTCGCGGCGATTTTGTTTTACGAACACCGTATGCTCGCCATAATCGATTCTTAAGGTGTGATGAATATCTCCACCAGAAAGAATCACTTTATTTCGCAGCTCTGCCTCACCAAAGTGTTCAATTAATAAACGATTCATCGCTTGCCACATGATCCACCTCGCTGTGATTTGGTCTTCACTCATCCCATACTATAGCGCCAATTTAGGAATTAACAGTGATCATTGTTTAATAATTACGCCTTATTTCGAAATGATTGATGGCTGATTTTGCTCAAGAATTGGGTGAGGATTGCTTTTAACGAAGACAGATGGATATCGCATTTCTTCTTTTATAGAGAGCAAGCTTCAAGATAGTCGAATAGAAAAAAGAAAAAGCTGAATAGGTTTTCACCGTATTCAGCTGAGGTTGATGACAAAGAGGGATAAAAGCGTGGTTTTTCCCTCTTTGTGTTATCAGGCGAAAATCAATAAATTGATTTTCCTCGTTAATTTTACAACCCAAACGAGCCATTTCCAAACCTGATGGGTTTGTCAATGGCCTGAGCTGAATAGGTTTTCACCGTATTCAGCTTTATATCATTAGGCAGTATGCAAATCTTGGCGAGTGGTATGGGATTTGCGGCGCGCGAGGATTAATTTGCTATAGAGCAGGGCGATAACAAAGTAGCCCGCTTGGATCACCACAATGGTTGGGCCCGTTGTCGCATTAATATGGAAGCTGACAATCGTACCGAGTACGCTGGAGGTGACTGAGGCGATAATCGCCACCACCAACATCCAACCAAAGCTCCGACACAGAACAAAGGCGATGATCCCCGGCGAAATCAACATTGCAATCACCAGAATGATCCCGACAGCTTGCAGTGATGCCACGATGGTTAACGCTAATAGCGAAAGTAGTCCGTAATGTAGCCATTTAACCGGCAGGCCGATAACACGCGCTTGGTTTGGGTCAAAGCAATACAGCATAAAATCTTTACGTTTGAGTAAGATAATCGCAATGGTTATCCCTGCAAACAGTAAAATTTGTTTAAATTCTTCGTCGGTGATCCCCAAAATATCCCCGAATAAAATATGAGTAAGATGTTGCTCAGTATCGATTTTTGCGAACATTACTAAGCCGACAGCAAACATACCCGAGAAGACAATACCCATGACGGTGTCTTCTTTTATTCGACTGTTCTCTTTCAAATAACCGGTAGCAACGGCGCAAAATAGCCCCGAAACAAAAGCCCCAATAGCAAGCGGAATGCCAATTAATGATGCGATAATAATTCCGGGTAATACTGCATGGGAGATGGCGTCTCCCATTAATGACCAACCTTTTAAGACTAAAAAGCAGGATAAAATAGCGCAGACGGTTCCCGTAACAATTGCTGTGATCAGGGCTTTTTGCATAAATGGAAATGCAAACGGAGCCATCAGTAAATCCATAAAATCACTCATGGGTGGCTCCTTGTTGTTTACGGTGATGCAAGTCAGCAACTTCACTGCGAGCTTTGCGTCGTGAAGCAAAAAGCCCGTGTTTTGGTGCAAAGAAGAACGCCAGTAAGAAAATTACCGTTTGGAACGTAACAATTAGCCCGCCCGTTGCCCCATTTAAAAAGTAGCTGAGGTAGGCACCAATTGCGCTGGTGGCAGTACCGATAGAGACGGAAATGATCAGCAATGTTTTAAATTTATCTGTCAGTAAATAGGCGGTGGCACCTGGCGTGACCACCATCGCAATGACCAATATTGCCCCAACGGTTTGCAGTGCGGCAACGGTACAAGCGCTTAATAAAGTGAAGAAAATGATTTTTAGGCGTAGTGGGTTTAAGCCAATGGAACGCGCATGGCTTTCGTCAAAAAACACGGCCAGTAAGTCTTTCCATAGGCACATCAGGACAATAAATGAAACGGCAATGATAATCTCGACTTGAAGCACGTCAGCATCGGCGATCCCCAAAATATTACCGAAGATAATACTTTGCACGTTTACTGAGGTTGGGTTCAACGAAACAATTAATAACCCCGCCGCAAAAAAGGTGGAAAAGATAAAGCCGATAACGGCATCTTCCCGTAAGCGGGTGAGATGTTTAACAAATGTCATGGCGAGGGCGGCGAGAATACCCGTAAAAAAAGCCCCCGCAGCGTAAGGTAATCCAAGCGCATAAGCGCCCGCCACACCGGGCACAACAGAGTGGGAGAGGGCATCTCCCATCAACGACCAACCTTTGAGCATTAAATAAGCTGATAAGAAAGCACACACCGCTCCGACGATGGCACTCACCCATATGGCTTTAACCATAAAGTTGTACTCAAAGGGTTGCAGTAACAACTCAATCATTCAGATTCCTTAGGCTGATTCTTTCTAACCGGTGCATCGTGATCGTGACCATAGAAGACGGCGGCACGTTCGTCATCAGTAATCACTGTGACAGAGCGTGGGTCATCATCGTCATGAAGCTCTTGACCAGACAGGTTAATATGGCGCAATACGCCACCAAATGCTTTTTGCAGATTACGCTGGGTAAAGGTAGTTTCCGTTGGACCACTCGCCAGCACAGTGCGGTTTATCAAAATTACATGGTCACAAAATTCAGGCACACTTCCCAAGTTATGGGTTGAGACTAGAATTAAATGCCCTTCATCGCGCAGACTGCGAAGTAGGTCAATAATGGCATTTTCTGTTTTTACATCGACCCCCGTAAAGGGTTCATCGAGTAACAGAACTTTACCTTGCTGGGCGAGGGCGCGAGCCAAAAATACCCGTTTTTTCTGACCGCCGGAAAGCTCACCAATTTGGCGATGTTCCAATCCGGCTAAATCAACACGCTCTAATGCCATTTTTACGGCTTCTTTGTCTTCCTTTTTAGGAATACGAAAGAAGCCCATTTTGCCATAACGCCCCATCATCACCACATCAGAAACTAGCACTGGAAAATTCCAATCCACTTCTTCTGTTTGTGGAACGTAGGCGATAATATTCTCTTTTAATGCCGCTTTAATCGGCTGGTCATTGAGAGTCACACTACCAGACGATGGTGTGACTAATCCCATAATGGTTTTAAACAGTGTTGATTTACCACTTCCATTCACGCCCACAAGGGCGCAAATGGAGCCACCGTGAATATTGAAACTTGCATCATAAATCGCGGTATGACCATTGTTGTAAGTGACAGTTGCGTCATCAACAACCAGAGTCGGATGTTCGAATTGATTTGTATGGCTCATTTACTGTGAAAATCCTTTTGCGATAGTATCGACGGTTGTGTTCAGCAGGTCTATGTAAGTTGGTACAGGGCCTTCAGCGGTTGACAGTGAGTCAACGTATAAGACGCCACCGTATTTTGCGCCAGTTTCTTTACTGACTTGCAGAGCCGGTTTGTCTGAAATGGTACTTTCGCTGAAAACAACGGGAATGTTGTGCTCACGAACCGTATCAATTACTTTTTTAACTTGCATTGGTGAGCCTTGCTCTTCAGCATTGATTGGCCACAAATAGACTTCTTTAAAGCCATAATCTTTAGTGAGGTAGCTAAATGCGCCTTCACTGGTCACTAACCAACGTTTATCTTCAGGAATACGATTTAAACGTTCACGTAAAGGTGCATCAAGCGCGGCGATTTCTTGAGAATATTTTTTAGCGTTTGCATTATAAGTATCGGCGTTTTCTGGGTCATATTTCACCAGTGCTTTACGGATATTTTCGATATAAATTTGTGCGTTAGCAGGTGACATCCAAGCGTGAGGATTCGGATTATCTTTATATTCACCTTCACGGATTGGCATCGGTTCAATGCCTTCAGTGACCACAACCGCAGGCACATCTTTAAGGTTTTCAAAGAAACGCTGGAACCAAACTTCCAGATTCATTCCGTTCCATAAGATAAGGTTAGCATCGTAGGCTTTCATAATATCTTTTGGTGTCGGTTGATAACCGTGGATTTCTGCACCCGGTTTAGTGATGGATTCGACAATTGCGGCATCACCGGCTACATTTTGAGCAATATCTTGTATTATAGTAAATGTGGTGACCACTTTGAATTTTTTAGCCAAAGCAGGTTGGCTGACAAATAAAACGGCAGCTAATGCAATAAATGTGGTACGTAATAGCGTTGATAATCGGAATAAACAGTTTGTCATAAAATAGATCCTAACGTTGGGTCACGAGTTCTATGAACTAAATTAATCTCATTAAATGGTTAATCTAAATAAGTGCGTTATTGGGTTTGAATGTATTTTCTCATTTATATTGACCTATTTGACTCTACAATGAGTATGGTCTTTCGGGCTGATAGTATTTATATCCCAATTGATAATGATTATCAATATCGATTATGAAAAATCCCGTTAAATGGTAAAAGGGGTATTTTTGTAATCGATGAGTTGCTAGTTATCATTATTATTTGACATGACTAAAACACGTCCAGAAGTAAAAGTTAAGTAAAAAATGTATTATTTTTCTAAAGATTAGCTATTCTTTTGGTGTTTTAATTTGCAGAGGATACAACAGTGAAAAAAATGGTCGGCAGTGCGCTTGTACTTTTGCTATTGGCAGGTTGTTCAAGTGATCCTAATAAAACCGTGAACAGAACAAGAATGCTAGATAATCGTAATCAAATGTCAAATACGACAGCCAATACTAGCTATCCACGAACTCCATATGATGAGTTTATTCGTGAGTCCGCGAATCGCTATAGTGTGGATGAAACACTGATCAGAGCCATTATTGAAGTAGAATCTAACTTCCGACCTGAAGTGGTGAGTAAATCTAATGCCATTGGTTTAATGCAAATTAAAGCGTCAACAGCAGGGCGTGATGCATATCGTTATCAAGGACGTTCTGGTGAACCAAGTTCTAACGATTTAAAAGATCCACGTAAAAATATTGATATCGGTACAACCTATATTCGTATTCTCAAAGAGCAGCATTTGGCGGGTATTAGCCACCCGCAAACTATGTATTATGCGACCGTTGTGGCTTACGTGAATGGGGCAGGGGCATTATTAAGAACATTTGATAATGATAAAACTAAAGCTATTGCGATGATAAATAACTTATCACCAGAAGAGTTTTATCAACATGTTCAGTCTAAACACCCCGCGCCACAGGCTCCACGTTATTTGTGGAAAGTTAAAAATGCGTATAATGCATTAGCGGTGAATTACTGATATTCCGTCATTAAGTGTGGGAGTTGCGCGATAATTTCAACGATACCGTTGATGACGAATTGCACTCCCATACAAATTAATAAAAAACCCATTATCCGCCCAATTGCATCAATCCCACTGTTCCCTAGCCATTTCATAATTGACGTCGCGCCCCGTAATCCTATCCAAACGAACACACTGGCTATGAGAAAAACAATAATGGGTGCGACAGTGATAACCCATGGCGCAAAACCAATATCCCCTTGCAAAGAAGCGGTGGAACTAATAATGATCGCGATGGTACCTGGACCTGCGGTACTTGGCATTGCGAGAGGGACGAAAGCAATATTTTGGTTACCTTGACGTTTTTTGGGAACACTTAAATCATCAGTGGCGACATTACTGTTATCTTCACTATTTTCTGAATTAGGAAATAGCATCCCAAAACCAATAAAGACCACAATAAGCCCACCCGCAATACGTAGTCCGGGAATGGAAATTCCGAAGGTGTTCATGACTAATTGGCCAGCATAAAAAGCGACGAGCATGATACAAAAGACATAAATTGCAGCCAGCAGTGATTGGTGGTCACGTTGTTCTTTGGTCATGTTGGCGGAAATACTGAGCATCACGGCAATGGCGGTCAGTGGGTTAGCCAGTGGAAGGAGTAAAACTAAGCCAAGGCCAACGGCTTGAAAAAGTTGTAAAATATCTTGCATGTCGAAAATTACCCTCCAAATTAATCTAGAATGGCTTCTCGTTGGAACTATAACAAACATTGTTACTAATTTGTGGAATCAGAAGGGTATTCTCCCACCAAATTTAGGATAAAGAGATTTTTTTACGTGAAATTGCGTAATGTTTTTACTTAATGAATGACAAAGTTGTTCACATTAACTGTGGATAACATTTCGATTCATGTGTGAATAAGTGTAATTATTCGTTGAATAACAAAGGGGTATGTCACTGGATTAAAAACATTCAATATTTTGAGAAAAAAAAACCTTTTTATGTGAGATAAAAAGGTCAAGGGCATTATTGCTAGAGGGGGTTTATGTTCATTTGTTAGTGAGTATATACAGTGCTATCTGTTTTACTGACAGGTTATGTAAATTCGTTAAAAGATTATTGTCAGGCGATAATCTTATTTCTTGGTAATATAATTGGAATATTCTTTACAAACTCTTTTTTATTTTAAAAACTGCTTTACGGTTTATTGTGTATTCTAAATTTCATGTTAAATAGAATTTTAGGATAGCCAATGAGAAAGTTACTGTCACCATTAGTTACTTCATCAATGTTGCTTGTTTTGGCTATTGCTGCTGTGCTGATCCTGTTCCCACAAACGTGGAAACAATCTATTTTTCCTTCGCTCTCTCAATTATTACCCGCTTCAGTCAATTCCTTTATGGAACAAAACGGATTGACGAATAATGCGTGCGATAGTTTAGAAAGTAATTTAAGAAGCTTTACAGATTATCTGCAAGCAAATGCAGATGTTGTCGAAGTGAAGGGAATGAATGGATTAGAAGAGCAAATTGCTAATATCCAAGCCAGATTAAATAATTTACCCAGCGATGTACGTAATTCAGTATGCGAACAAGAATATGCCAATCTCGAAGGTCTAAAAAGCGTTTTTTCTTTAGGATACCGTTCATAAAATAACAGAGTACTCATTCACACTGTGTTATTGAATATTATTGACATCGGTGCCAATTCTTATCGTTTTATCCATGATATGCTTGCCAGATGAATATCAATTTAGGACCTGTGATGAGCATTTTTAAACTTCCATTTGTGAATTGGTTAGCGCTCAATGGATTTGCTGCTTATTATCTGCATATCAAAGAGGGTTTTTTCTGGAGTTTTTCTGGTTGGATGGGAATTATCGGCATCCTGATTGCCTTAGAGGCTTTCGGCTGGATTGGCGCAAGTTTATATTATTTTTCTCAGCAAAAAACCTCACCAAATCCTATTAGCCCCGCGTCTTCTCTTATTACTCGAGGTCCTTATCGGTTATCTCGGAATCCGCTATACCTTGCTTTTACCTCGATGAGTTTAAGCTTTGCTTTATTTTCGCATTCACCTTATTTCTTGGTGTCAGGCTTGGTTTTCTGGTTAATTACTGATTTGTATACAATTCCTCAAGAAGAAAAATTCTTATCTGAGTGCTTTAAAGAGGAGTGGACTAATTATATTCAGCAAACTCGACGTTGGTTATGATTTACCTTGGTCTAATTCGTTAATTATTCATTTTCAATAAGCGATTTTACCTATTTAATCTTTGGTTATTGTCATTATAATCTATTAATTTAGCTTTTGGTGCGAATTTTGACATTTTTCAAGGCGATTTCCTTTAGCTAAATGTAAACTGGTATAACCCAAGGACTTGTGAGGTTATTGCCGTGAACAAAAAAGTGTTATTAGGTGCTATCGTCTCTTCAGTATTACTGTATTCGGCATCGGCTGCTGCATGCCCTTACTGCAATGGAAACTATGATCACCGCTATCAAAACAATTATCACCAAAACAATTATCGCCAAAACAATGAAATCGCTAAGCTAGCGAAAGAGTTTGATGATAAGCGTTTTGAATTGAATAAGCTGTACGATGCTGGCGCCAAAGATGATGACGCGAAAGTAAAAGCGTTGGTGAAAGAGCTTGATGATTTATCACTGCAACTTCGAAACGAAGAAGACAAACAATATAACCGCCCATATCGTGATGGTGGATGGGGGGGACGCGGTAATCATCGCGGTTGTTGGTAACGTTTTTGTTGTATAAGGCTATTCAAAGTCATGTTGGGTAGCTTTTTTGTCTTTTTTCGCAGGATGATGGAATGGTATTTTTCTCCCCTTAACGATTTATCGTGAAAAAAGTGTGGTGAGAGATGAAAAAAGGAATAATTACAGCGTTATTGGCGCTATCCACTCTTGTATTGCTGGCATCGGGTGCCTCTGCTCGACTTGTTTATACCCCAAATGAAATGAAGGCTATCATCGATAAGCAAGGTGTCCCATATCATGAGGATTGGCATGCTATTTATGCTGATCAGATTAATTTTGAACTCTGTTCAGCCACCGCAGATTTAGTCTATCTTATTAGCGCATCAGAGTATCCCACAACCCTGAATCTTTCATTATCACGTTCAAAATCACGTATTGCATGGTTACCTGAATATGCAGTGAGAACGGATTGTAATGGCTATGGTAATAATATTCTTATTATGTCAGCAGATTACACGTTAATGAGCTCAGAACAGCAGTAATTTTAGCGCTAGAATAATCAACAACTGGCTATCGCCATAAAATATGTCTGTGTTATGATTACGAGTTGAGTTGCTAGCGATGTGCATAATTACGTTATCAATTATATCTGCCTCGGCATATATAATGTGTACATAATTGTGTACCTATCTCGCATAGTGAAGTGAGAAATCGTCAGTAACGTATTGATTTATAAACTTTGGAATAATCAAGCAAGTGATCTTTCGTGTGGGTCACCACTGCTGATAAGGATTTTTTAATGCCTGTTATTACTCTTCCTGATGGAAGTCAGCGTCAATTCGACCATGCAGTTTCTGTCATGGATGTGGCTCGCGATATTGGCGCCGGTCTAGCAAAAGCATGTATAGCTGGTCGTGTTAATGGTGAGCTGGTGGATGCTTGTGAACTGATCGAGCATGACGCAAACCTGTCAATTATCACGAGTAAAGATGATGATGGTCTAGAAATCATTCGTCACTCTTGTGCTCACTTATTAGGTCATGCAATTAAACAATTGTGGCCAAATACCAAAATGGCAATCGGTCCAGTTATCGACAACGGTTTCTATTATGATATTGACCTTGACTATACGCTGACCCAGGAAGATTTGGACAAGCTCGAAAAGCGTATGCTTGAGCTTGCCAAAACAGATTATGACGTGGTTAAAAAACGTGTTTCTTGGGCAGAAGCTCGTGAAACATTCGTAAACCGTGGTGAAGATTATAAAGTTGAAATCTTGGATCAAAATATTAGCCAAGATGATCGCCCAGGTTTATATCACCACCAAGAATATATTGATATGTGTCGCGGTCCACACGTACCAAATATGCGTTTCTGTCACCACTTTAAATTACAAAAAGTGGCAGGGGCATACTGGCGCGGTAACAGCGATAATAAAATGCTGCAACGTATTTACGGTACTGCATGGGCAGATAAAAAGCAGCTTGCTGCGTATCTGCTGCGCTTAGAAGAAGCGGCGAAGCGTGACCACCGTAAAATTGGTAAGCAATTAGATTTATATCATATGCAGGAAGAAGCGCCGGGTATGGCGTTCTGGCATAACGATGGTTGGACAATTTTCCGTGAACTGGAAACCTTTGTACGTACCAAACTGAAATCCTATAATTACCAAGAAGTTAAAGGCCCATTTATGATGGACCGCGTATTGTGGGAAAGAACAGGTCACTGGGAAAACTACAAAGATGCAATGTTCACAACCTCATCTGAGAACCGTGAATATTGTGTTAAACCAATGAACTGCCCAGGTCACGTTCAGATCTTTAACCAAGGGTTAAAATCTTACCGTGATTTACCACTGCGTATGGCGGAATTTGGTAGCTGTCACCGTAATGAGCCATCAGGTGCACTGCATGGTTTAATGCGCGTACGCGGCTTTACCCAAGACGACGCCCATATCTTCTGTACTGAAGATCAAATTCTGGGCGAAGTGACTAGCTGTATTGAGATGATTTATGATGTTTACAGCACTTTCGGTTTCGAAAAAATCGTTGTAAAACTGTCTACTCGTCCTGAAAAACGTATCGGTACAGACGATATGTGGGATACAGCAGAAGCAGACTTAGCCAATGCGCTGAAGTCAAAAGGTATTGAGTTTGAATACCAGCCGGGCGAAGGTGCATTCTACGGCCCGAAAATTGAATTTACACTGTATGACTGCCTTGACCGTGCATGGCAATGCGGTACTGTACAATTAGACTTCTTCTTACCGGGTCGTCTAAATGCTTCTTATGTTGGTGAAAATAATGAGCGTATTACGCCAGTTATGATCCACCGTGCGGTTCTGGGTTCACTAGAGCGCTTCATCGGTATCTTAACGGAAGAATATGCAGGTTTCTTCCCAACATGGTTAGCACCACAACAAGTTGTTGTGATGAACATTACAGATAGTCAAGCAGACTATGTACAAGAATTAGTTAGCAAGCTGCAAAGTGTTGGCATTCGTGCGAAAGCGGACTTACGTAACGAGAAAATCGGCTTTAAGATCCGCGAACACACCCTGCGTCGTGTTCCTTACATGTTGGTTTGTGGTGAGAAAGAAGTTGAATCAGGTAAAGTGTCTGTTCGTACCCGTCGTGGTAAAGATTTAGGCAGCCTTGATGTTAACGAATTCATGACTAAACTACAGGAAGAAATTCGCAGTCGTCAGCTCAATCAGATGGAGGAATAAGGTATTAAAGGCGGAAAAAAACTCCCAACAGCACGTCCGAATCGTATTAACGAAGAGATTCGTGCAACTGAAATCCGTGTTACTGGCATTGACGGTGAACAACTTGGTGTAATGAGTGTGCGTGACGCACTTGCCAAAGCGGAAGAAGCTGGTGTTGATTTAGTTGAAATCAGCCCAAACGCAGAGCCACCAGTTTGTCGAATCATGGATTACGGCAAGTATCTTTATGAGAAGAGTAAATCTCAGAAAGAGCAGAAGAAGAAACAAAAAGTTGTTCAAGTGAAGGAAATTAAATTCCGTCCGGGAACAGATGAAGGGGACTACCAAGTTAAATTACGTAGCCTCATTCGTTTCTTAGAAGATGGTGATAAAGCGAAAATCACACTGCGTTTCCGTGGTCGTGAAATGGCTCACCAACAAATCGGTATGGAAATGCTTAACCGCATCAAGGCTGATTTGGAAGAGCTAGCTGTCGTTGAATCATTCCCTTCACGTATTGAAGGGCGCCAAATGATCATGGTGATGGGACCTAAGAAAAAATAATAGGTCATGATTAAGAACGCGAGTGGGGATTGCACCTCACTCGCGTTTTTTTATTGATAGACCCAGTTATTTACATGATCCTTAGTGAATAATTTGAATATCTGCTTGAGTAATCTCACAATAAGCAGTAAAATCCGCGGTCGAATCGCTTTGTAAAACTCGCCTTGTTCGAGTTAAAGCCAAAAAAAGAATATCGCGTTTGGGTAATAAGTTGTTTAGAAAGACATTACCGAGACGCTTGCTTTAGAGAATGTAGCAAATCTCTTTATCCAGTTGGAGGAATGAAGTATTAAAGGCGGAAAAAGAATCCCATCAACACGACCAAATCGTATTAATGATGAAATTCGTGTTCCTGAAGTCCGTTTAACCGGTTTAGACGGCGAACAGTTAGGCATCATGAGCGCGCGTGAAGCGCTTGAAAAAGCTGAAGAAGCAGGTGTTGACCTCGTAGAAATCAGCCCAAATGCTGAACCGCCAGTTTGTCGTATTATGGATTACGGCAAATTCCTTTATGAGAAGAGCAAATCTCAAAAAGAACAGAAAAAGAAACAAAAAGTTGTTCAGGTGAAGGAAATTAAATTCCGCCCTGGTACAGATGAAGGTGATTATCAGGTCAAACTACGCAACCTGATTCGCTTTCTAGAAGATGGTGATAAAGCAAAAGTAACACTGCGTTTTCGTGGTCGTGAAATGGCTCACCAGCAAATCGGTATGGAAATGCTTAACCGCATCAAATCTGATTTGGAAGAGTTAGCATCTGTTGAATCATTCCCTTCGAAGATTGAAGGGCGTCAAATGATTATGGTGCTGGCACCGAAGAAGAAATAATTAGGCAACCAAGTAATAGTTTCACAGAAATGTGAGTATTATTCGCCTAATTAATTCGTAGTTAATCACAATGCGAAGTTGGAAATAAAAGAAATGCCAAAGATTAAAACTGTACGTGGCGCAGCAAAGCGCTTTAAAAAAACTGCAGGCGGTGGCTTTAAGCGTAAGCATGCAAACCTTCGTCACATTCTGACTAAAAAGTCTACTAAGCGTAAACGCCATTTACGTCCGAAAGGAATGGTATCTAAGGGCGATCTGGGTCTGGTTGTTGCTTGCCTGCCTTACGCATAAGTAAACATTTAGTTAATTAAGAATAAAGACGATAGGAGATAGCTATGGCTCGCGCAAAACGTGGTGTAATCGCACGTGCACGTCACAAAAAAATCATGAAACAGGCGAAAGGTTACTATGGTGCACGTTCACGTGTTTACCGCGTAGCATTTCAAGCGGTAATCAAAGCTGGTCAATATGCTTACCGTGACCGCCGTCAACGTAAACGTCAGTTCCGTCAACTGTGGATCGCGCGTATCAACGCTGCGGCTCGTCAGAACGGCCTGTCTTACAGCCGTTTCATCAATGGCTTGAAAAAAGCTTCAATTGAAATCGACCGTAAGATCTTAGCAGACATCGCAGTTTTCGATAAAGCAGCATTCACTGCTTTAGTTGAAAAAGCAAAAGGCGCTTTAGCTTAATGTTTGCTTGAAGAGAGGAAGGAAACTTCCTCTTTTCATTTATAATATTTGTATTAGAAATCAGCTTGTGTTAATACTTTTAGTCAATATTAGCCACTTTAAACCTGTATTTTTGAGATTCTTTTAATGAACAACGTTATTTTTCGTTTCTTTTTTTACTTTAGCACCTGAATCTCGGGGGTTTTTGCGTATAGCGAGTAGAATAGAAACGAAAAGTTACGCTAAAGCCTCCGTCAGGAGGCTTTTTTGTTTTTGGTTTGATAGAAAATACAGTAAAATCAGTCAGGTATTCACATCTTATTAATATGATTTGTGATGATAAATTTAGTGAATAACTAGCAAAAGACCGAGTGGTCATAAAGGGGAAACAATGCCACATCTCGCTGAATTGGTTGCACAGGCAAAAGCAGCCATTGAACAGGCCCAAGATGTTGCGACGTTAGAGTCAGTGCGTGTTGAATTTTTAGGCAAAAGCGGCCACTTCACACTCCAGATGAAAACGTTGCGTGATCTGCCTGCGGATGAACGCCCAGCAGCAGGGGCTGTGATTAATGAAGCTAAAGTCCAAGTTCAAGATGCACTGAACGCCCGTAAAGACGCAATGCAAGCCGATATTCTGAATGCACGTTTAGCATCAGAAAAAATCGACGTTTCATTACCGGGTCGCCGTATGGAAAATGGTGGATTACACCCAGTAACTCGCACCATTCAGCGAATTGAAGAGTTTTTTGGTGAATTAGGTTTCTCTGTTGAGACAGGGCCTGAAATCGAAGATGACTACCATAACTTTGATGCACTGAATATTCCTGCTCATCACCCAGCGCGTGCTGATCACGATACTTTCTGGTTTGATGCGAAACGTTTATTACGTACCCAAACATCGGGTGTACAGATCCGTACGATGAATGGTCAGCAACCACCTATTCGCATCATTGCGCCAGGTCGCGTTTATCGTAATGACTACGACCAGACTCACACCCCAATGTTCCACCAAACTGAAGGCCTGATTGTTGATAAAGACATTAGCTTTACCAACTTAAAAGGTACACTTCATGACTTCCTGAACAACTTCTTTGAAGAAGAAGTCCAAGTTCGTTTCCGTCCATCCTATTTCCCGTTCACTGAGCCTTCTGCTGAAGTTGATGTTATGGGTAAAAACGGTAAATGGCTGGAAGTATTAGGCTGCGGTATGGTGCACCCTAATGTATTACGCAATGTTGGTATTGACCCTGAGGTCTACTCTGGATTTGCATTTGGTATGGGAATGGAGCGTTTAACCATGTTGCGTTATGGCGTTTCTGACCTTCGTGCATTCTTCGAAAACGATCTTCGTTTCCTCAAACAGTTTAAATAAGGCGGGTCTATCTCATGAAATTCAGTGAACTATGGTTACGCGAATGGGTGAACCCGGCGGTAAGTAGTGAAGAATTATCAGACCAGATCACAATGGCGGGTCTGGAAGTTGATGGTGTTGAAACCGTTGCGGGTCAATTCCACGGCGTTGTTGTGGGTGAAGTTGTTGAATGTGGACAACACCCTAACGCAGATAAATTGCGTGTCACGAAAGTGAATGTTGGCGGCGATCGCTTATTAGATATCGTATGTGGCGCACCAAACTGTCGCCAAGGCCTACGTGTTGCTGTGGCAACCGTCGGCGCTGTATTGCCAGGTGATTTCAAGATTAAAGCTGCGAAATTACGTGGCGAACCGTCTGAAGGCATGCTGTGCTCATACTCTGAGCTAGGTATTTCTGATGATCACAGTGGCATTATTGAGTTACCGCAAGACGCTATTATCGGTACTGACATCCGTGAATACCTAAAATTAGATGATCACGCGATTGAAATCAGCATTACACCAAACCGTGCAGATTGCTTAAGTATCTTAGGTGTAGCGCGTGATGTCGCGGTTATCAATAAATTAGATTTAGTTGAACCTGCAATCAGCCCAGTGGCAAGTACAATTAAAGACACATTCCCAATTCGTGTTGAAGCGCCTGCTGCATGTCCACGTTTCTTAGGTCGTGTTATCAAAGATATCGATGTTAGCGCACCTACGCCAATGTGGATGAAAGAAAAACTGCGTCGTGGCGGTGTTCGTTCCATCGATGCCGTGGTTGATATCACAAACTATGTTCTGTTGGAATTAGGTCAGCCACAACACGCTTATGATTTAGATCGTTTAAATGGCGCAATCGTTGTGCGCATGGCGAAAGATGAAGAGAAGCTAGTCCTGTTAGACGGTACTGAAGCGACTTTGAAATCTGATACGCTGGTTATTGCCGATGAAACTAAAGCTTTGGGTATCGCGGGCATCTTTGGTGGCGAGCACTCAGGTGTTAACACTGAAACCAAAAATATTCTATTAGAGTGTGCATTCTTCGAACCACTGGCTATTACTGGCCGTGCTCGTAATTACGGTCTGCACACTGATGCTTCACACCGTTTTGAACGTGGTGTTGACTCACAACTGCAATTTAAAGCGATGGAGCGTGCTACCGCGTTGATCGTCGAAATTTGTGGTGGCGAAGTTGGCGACATCATTGATGTTTCTAGCGAAGCACATTTACCTAAACAGGCAAATATTAAGCTAACGCGTAAAAAATTAGACCGTTTAATCGGTCATGTGATTGCAGATGAAACTGTGACCGATATTCTGACGCGTTTAGGTTGCCAAGTACAAGTTTCAGCAGATTGCTGGGATGTAGTGGCACCAAGCTGGCGTTTCGATATGCAAATCGAAGAAGATTTAGTTGAAGAAGTCGCTCGCGTATACGGATATAACAATATCCCAGACGTACCACTGCGTGCTGATTTGATTATGACTGATCATAAAGAAGCTAATTTACCGCTGAAACGTATTAAAGCGATGTTAGTTGACCGTGGTTATCAAGAAGCGATTACTTACAGCTTCGTAGACCCTAAAATTCAGAGCCTGTTACACCCGCAGGAAGAAGTGCTTTCCCTGCCAAATCCAATTTCAGCTGACATGTCTGCAATGCGCTTGTCTCTGTTGACTGGTTTATTAGGCACTGTGGTCTATAATCAAAATCGTCAACAAAACAGAATTCGTTTATTTGAGACAGGTCTACGCTTTACGCCTGATAATCAAGCAGAATATGGTATTCGTCAGGAAAACATGCTGGCGGGTGTGATCACGGGCAACAAATTCGATGAACATTGGTCATTAGATAAACAAGTTGTTGACTTCTTTGATTTAAAAGGTGATCTTGAAGCTGTTTTTGAATTGACTGGAAAACTAAATCAAATTACATTTAAATCAGAAGCACATCCAGCACTGCATCCTGGGCAAAGTGCTGGGATTTATCTGGAAAATGAACATATTGGCTTTATCGGTGTTGTTCACCCAGAACTAGAACGTAAACTCGATTTAAATGGTCGTACAGTCGTGTTTGAAGTTCGTACTGATGCAATCGCACAGCGTGTTATTCCAGAAGCGAAAGCGATTTCGCGTTATCCGTCGAACCGTCGTGACATTGCTGTGGTTGTGCCAGAAACTGTAGCAGCTGCCGAAGTTTTAGCAGAATGTAAAAAAGTTGGCATAAATCATATAGTTGGCATAAACTTATTTGATGTGTATTGTGGTGAGGGGATAGCAGAGGGTTATAAGAGTCTCGCTATCAGTCTCGTCTTCCAAGATACCCAGCGTACCATGGAAGAAGAAGAGATTACCGCGACCGTTGATCTGTGTGTTGCTGCGTTAAAACAGCGATTCCAAGCCTCCTTGAGGGACTAAACTTATGGCGCTTACTAAAGCTGAAATGTCAGAAAATTTGTTTGAAAAACTAGGTGTTAGCAAACGTGATGCGAAAGACCTTGTTGAAACTTTCTTTGAAGAGGTTCGCCTTTCCTTAGAAAACGGTGAGCAAGTTAAATTATCTGGATTCGGTAACTTTGATTTACGTGATAAAAATCAACGTCCCGGTCGTAACCCTAAAACTGGGGAAGATATTCCAATCACTGCTCGTCGTGTTGTTACTTTCCGCCCAGGCCAAAAATTAAAAAGCCGTGTGGAAAAAGCAACGCCAAAAGAGTAATCCTATTCTCTGAATAGCAGAGTAATAAAAAAGACCGCCTAGGCGGTCTTTGTTTTTAAGTAAAAGACACTTTTTAAGTACGGTGAAATGGACTTTTCTCTTGGTGGATTAACGCGGCAATATAACTTTCAGCTAGCTTAGTCGCTTCAGCTTCTTTTCGGAGCTCAGTAAGAGAATCCTGGCTATTATGTTGCGGAGTGTTGCTTGTGTTTATCAAGTGCGGCGCGAAAATTACAGCTAAATTTCTGATGGACATTTTATGGGATGCTTCATCATTGGAAATAAGAGCACAAAAGCGAGTAACAAGCTGTAATGTTAATGGTGGTGGTGCCAGGCGATTTAATGCACTGTAGATCCTATTGTCACAGTTTTTTAAAATCGAAAGGGCTCTATTTTTTAATTGTTCATTACTTTTAATTTGTTGGGTCACATCTTCTTTATTTTTTACTGCATCAGCACAGGCTTGTAAGTCATCAAATGAAATATCTGATTTGAAGTCGATGTTGCGCGTTTTTCTGAGTGATTCTCCGGCTATTTTTTTAAACGCGCTGGCTAATGTTGTTAAAGGGTAGTGCTCTAGTTGTGTAAGATGATAATGAGCGCTTTTTGGGTCATTTATCTTATTAACGAGTTCGCTAACGGCATTTTTGCTGCCTTCAGTACGAAATATACCTTCACTTTTTGAATACTCGTTATGCTTAAGAATCATACTACCTAGCAGGTTAATGGCACGGTTTTTCTCTCTATCTATGTCAGAGAGACGATCATAATTATTAATAAGCTCCACATTGCTTTGTTGCAATTTATCGGCTTCTTTTTTTTGTGTTTTTTCTGCTCGCTGGGCTTTATGTCGAGCAATCATGTGTAATGCAGCTGCGCGTGCAGCATCGACTCGAGGATTTCCGGTTAAACCCGCTTTGGGAATGATGTCATCTTGAGGCAATAAATTTTTTGCGGAAGTTTCATCTGCAAAGGAAACCGCGCGTGGTGATGTCCCCTTGTTCTGAAGGCTAGTCATAACAAAGGGTTCATCTGAAACGGTTTTTTTCTTGCTTGCTTGTTTGCTTTGGCAACTAAAAAGTAAAGAGAAAAAGCTAGTAAATGATTGAGTTACTTTTTTTAGCGATGTTTTAAAATGGCCGCTAGCCTTATTCTCAGTTTGGTCAGTCTCTTTTATGTTGTTTGCAGAGAGTTGCGGTTTAGAAAAGAAGCTAACTATGTTTGGTTTCATATGTAAACCTTTATTATGGTTAAGAGTAGAAG
>NZ_JAERJY010000053.1:0-21063 GCF_018257375.1 Providencia sp. JGM181
TAGATACAGTATTACTAATCAAATTAGACAATCTCCCCCCTTGTTCCTATTCAATTTATACCAATAAGGTTACCCGTAACTTATTCAGTGAATTTAAGATAAAAAAAACCGATGGATTATTATTCCATCGGTTCATTTTCAACACGGTTTAATTAGCGGTTACGGTGTTCTTGCCATTTTTCATGTAATTCGACTAATTGACGGTGACTTTGCTTCCAACGATCCACAGATTGTAGCTCATTCAGTGAATACTGGCGGCCACTGTGGTACAGCTTAGAAGCGCGGCTGTCACTTTGTTTCGGTAAATTATCCAGGACGCTCACCGCACCTTCACGATTATTACAAACAAGGATCATGTCGCAGCCCGCATTCAATGAGGCTTTCGCTCTCTCTGGATAACTCCCCATAATGGCAGCACCTTCCATCGATAAGTCATCAGAGAAGATAACGCCATCGAAACCAAGCTGCTCACGTAATACCGATTTTAGCCAGAATGGTGAACCACTCGCAGGACGGTCATCCGCTTGGGTATAAACCACGTGGGCAGGCATAATAGCATCAAGCAATTCACGCTGAATAAAGTCTTTAAAAATAGACATATCCTTGCCACGAATTTGCTCGAGTGGGCGATCATCGCGTGGCGTTTCTTTATGGGAATCGGCTTTTACGGCGCCATGCCCTGGGAAGTGCTTACCTGTGGTTTTCATTCCTGCGCTGTGCATACCGCGAATAAAACGCTCTGCCATCACCATTGCAATTTCAGGATCTGCATGGAATGAACGCTCACCAATTGCGATACTTTCATGCCCTAAATCCAGCACAGGGGCGAAGCTAATGTCGATATCCATAGCAATCATTTCTGCCGCCATTAACCAGCCTGCTTCTTGTGCTAATTTAGCACCATCCATCTGGTTGTTCAGTGCAGCAAAAGCTTGCGCAGAAGGTAATGCGGTAAATCCATCACGAAAACGCTGTACACGGCCACCCTCTTGATCCACTGCAATCAATAAACGGTGTCTTGATGCATCACGGATTTGTCGCACTAACTCACGCAACTGTGCCGCATCATGGAAGTTACGGGTAAATAAAATCAACCCGCCTACCAGTGGATGAGCCAAAATTTCACGCTCTTCGTTGTCCAGTTCATAACCCTGAACATCCAGCATTATCGGACCCATAACATGCCTCACTTGATTAATTTTCACAAATTCTCGTGTATTCACGGAGATTTTAAATTGCCCAATCAAAGACCAAAATAGTCTCGTAATGGGGAAGAATCGTTTAAAAACTGCGCTTCTTGACGCTGGCACCACTGAACTTCATACCACATTAACGTCATGTACTTGACCCACGGCTCCCATTGCAAGCAATGCTCTGCCAAACGGGATTTATCTTTATAGGCGCCATAGGTGTGGCAATATTGCGTCAAGAAATAATCTCGTTGTTCTACCGTCAGGCTATTGAATTGAAAATAGGTTTCTAGGGACAAACCAATATCGGTATTTGCCGCATATTCCCAATCCACCAGCATTTTTGGCACTCCTTGCTCACACAGCACATTGCCCGGATGAATATCCATATGAGCGGGTGCGAGCTTTAATACCTTTGGCATTGGCGTGCGTAGGAAGCGACGATGTACCCGCTTCCAGCGTGCAGAGACTCTTTTATTATCAATTAAATAGCCATAATGAGCAATCTCATTACGTAACGGTAATCGGTAATTTAATACGCCATGATTATGGAGCTTGGCAACGATCTCTGCCAAGTTTTTTTGAAATTCAAAGGAAAGAAATTGTTCGCAGCTAGGATGGTCTCCATCAACCCATTCCAGTAATAACCAATGGCTATTACGCCCGATGACTTGGGGGGAATAAGGAAAATCTTTCAATTGCTTAAGAATATGCGCTTCTTTACGGCGATTAACATACAACGCATTTTGCGCTTGCCCATCTGAACGGGCGATTAATTTGATGGAGGGAACCGTATCTTGGGTTTGAGTCGAGTATCGATATTCAACTAAATAGCTGCCACCTGATAACCCCGTTAATGGCGAGACTTCCCAGCATGATGCTAAAACTGCTGGGAAGCATTCAGAAAGTAATGCAAACAGTGATGATTGATTACTCAATACTCTGCTTTCCAGACCACACAATTTCACCGGTTTGCACGTCCATTAACTGCATTTCAATGCTGCGTTCTTTAGAAGAGCCTGACATGACACTGTAAATCACATATTGCGCTTGGACATAACGACCTAAACCAATCGCTTTACTGCGAGTCACCAAACTATCATCCTGCGACAACCCCAAGGTTTTACGGGCAGCACTGACGACGCCTTGAGGAACCACTTTAAACTTATTGGTTTTCATGACTTCATTGGTTAATGCAGCCGTGACTGCCTGTGAAGGTAAGCTTCCGCTGGTATTATTTTTGACAGAATCGACCAGTAAAACTTTGCCACTTTCAACGCCATCGTCCGCCACCATTTTATTGACTAATGGCTGTAATGCACCAGCCCAATCAATGGATTGCTGCTTTGGTGGCATCGGTACGGTGTCTGTTGGTGGTGGAGGCGTTAATTCCGGCTGCTTTTCAGGTTGTTTCGGTGTTACACCCGGTTCAACAGGAACAATTGAGGGTTTAGGCCCTTGAGGGACTGACGGACAACCTGCCAAAATAAATGCTGCTGCTGCGACCAATAAGATCCGTTTCATTGTGACTCTCCAGCCGTTGAAGGTAAGAAAACATAGATACGCGCATTACGAGCAAGCGGGGATGTCGTGACCTCTTTTAGCATCACTGACGAATTAGCAGGGATAACTTGGGGTTGACTCTTTGTTGAATCCACTCTCAGTCCTTGCTCGTCATACCAAAAGATGCGATACATCACAGTGACCGGTTTCTTTTCAATATTGCTCATATTGATCGTTGCGGTCGCCGTTACGTTACCGACCTTAATCACCGGTTTTTCTACAATCACGCCCGCGGCTAGCACGGAAGGCTCCATCACGATGCGCTGCTGAACATTAAATGATAACCCTGTTTTTTTGTTCCAAGCACAACCACTGAGAAAAAGCATAAGTAAGCCCAGTGTGGCGACGTATTTTAAGGTTGATGCAGCGCGTTTCATGATGAATTACTTAGCCAATAATGGGCCTAATGGACGTCCACCCACTAAGTGCATATGAATGTGGAAAACTTCTTGTCCTGAATGTTTGTTGCAGTTCATAATCAGGCGATAGCCATCTTCTGCAATCCCTTCTTCTTTCGCAATTTTCGCCGCCACGGTAAATAAGCGCCCTAATGCCAGCTCATCATCAACCGTCACATCATTCACGGTTGGAATTAATTTGTTCGGAATGATCAAAATATGCGTCGGCGCTTGTGCCGCGATATCACGAAATGCTGTGACCAGTTCGTCTTGATAGACGATCTCAGACGGGATTTCACGTCGAATGATTTTACTGAAAATAGTCTCTTCTGCCATGACAAATTCCTTAATAATTTAATCGTTATCTGTTTATTGCCCAGCGCGTAAATGGAATAAACGGTTGAAGTTTTCTGTGGTAATTTGTGCCATTTCTTCAACACTCACCCCTTTCAATACAGCCATATACTCCACCACATCACGCACATACGCAGGTTGGTTCTCTTTACCACGATGCGGTACTGGGGCTAAATAAGGTGAATCTGTTTCTACTAAAATTCTATCTAATGGCACAACTCGCGCTGCTTCTCGGATCTGTTCAGCATTACGGAACGTGACAATACCAGAAAAAGAGATATACATCCCTAAATCCAGTAAATCGATGGCCGTTTGTTGGTCTTCCGTAAAGCAATGCAACACACCGCCACACTCGTCAACTTTCTCTTCACGTAAAATAGTCAGTGTATCTTCTCGAGCGGAACGAGTATGCACAATCACTGGCTTATTCACTTGACGACCAATGCGAATATGCTGACGAAATGACTCTTGCTGCAGTGCCGCATTCTCTTGCTGATAATAGTAATCTAAGCCCGTTTCACCGAGCGCGACCACTTCACTGCCCGCTGCTAATTGCGCCAATTTTTCAAAATCATAACCTTCATCCAAGTTCAATGGATGAATACCGCAAGAAAATGCGACATTGTCGCGCTTTCCAATTAACTGTTTCATGCTTTCAAAACCGGGCAAAGTGGTTGCCACGGCTAACATAAAGCCGACATCGCGTGCGGATGCCTTTGCGATAACATCATCGACGTTAGTGTGTAATTTTTCATAATCTAAACAGTCGAGATGGCAGTGTGAATCAACAACAAACATAGTCTACTCTTTTTATCTTGAAGGCTAAGCGAATAACGCTTCCCAGTGTAATAATTGATTGGTCAGGATCAACTCCTGATTCAGTGCAGGCACGGTTAATAGCTGGTAACGACACGCTTGCCACTGGCTATACACATCCAATAGCTGCGAGCTGCTCATGGATGTCGCCAACAAAGTGACGCACGCCATTTTATCTTGGTTAACAACGTACTGCCCTGCTTTTTGCTGCAATTTTATGCCATCGGCAATTAACCCAAGTAGCCAATTAATGCATTCAGGCCCATTATCGGTATTTAACGCTGGCAAAAGCTTTAAAAAATCTTTCTGACGTAAGCTCTGCTCTAACTCATTGCACAATAGCTGACGTCGTTGCCACAACTCTGGCTCAAGCAACTGTAATGCGGCAACAGGTGCGCCTTGGCACAATTTTAATGCCGTCACAGCATCTTCTACGGATAAACTCGCCTGCTGTTTTTGCAGCCAATATAATGCAACTTGCTGATCAGGCACAGGTAAAAAGTGAGTTAAACAGCGACTTCTTAATGTGGCCAGCAAACTATCGAGTTTTTCACAACCTAATAAAAAGTAGGTTTGCCCTGCGGGTTCTTCTAAGGTTTTGAGCAGCGCGTTAGCCGCAGCATCCGTCAGTGCTTGTGCATCGGGAATGGAAACGACTTTTGCGCCACTTTGCTGCGCATGACCACTTAACGTTTCTGTCAGTTTACGAACCGCATCAACACTGATGGTTGTTTTCCCTTTTTCAGGCTCTAGAACATGATAATCAGGATGTGTACCTGCCAACATTAAGCGGCAGCTATGGCACTCTCCACAGCTTTTTAAACCGTCTTTATCTTGGCAAATCAACCAACGGCTCACGCCATAGCTTAATGCCTCAGCCCCATTGCCCGCTATTGAGTGAATCAACAACGCGTGGTGTCCACGTCCTGCTTGATAGGCGCTAATTAATTGACGATAAGTCTCATTAAGCCACGGATACCAATTCATCATTAGTGCCTTATTTTGCCAGCCACGTCAGTAAAGTACTGCGAATATCGGCTTGCACCTGTTCAATATTTTGGCTCGCATCGATGGTTAAAATCGTGTCGTCTGCCGCTGCCAATTCTAAATAACGCGCTCGGGTACGTTCAAAGAAAGCCAGTGATTCTTTCTCAATACGGTCTAATTCACCGCGAGAGCGGGCGCGTTGTAAACCCAATTCTGGCGGTAAATCTAAATAGAGCGTCAGTGCAGGTTTAAATTCACCAAGGACGAGATCTCTTAATGAAGCCATTAAGTGGCGATCGATTTCACGGCCACCACCTTGATAAGCTTGGGAGGATAAATCATGTCTGTCGCCGATAACCCATTTTCCTGCTGCAAGTGCGGGCTTGATGACGGTATCAACTAACTGAACACGCGCCGCGTACAACATTAATAGCTCAGCTTTGTCGGTGACTCTATCACCTTCAATGCCTTGCTTTATCAATTCACGTAGTTTTTCCGCAAGCGGTGTACCTCCCGGCTCACGGGTAAACACCATATCATGGATGCCAGCTTGCTTTAATGTGTCAACAACGGTGTTGATTGCCGTCGTTTTACCCGCACCTTCTAATCCTTCAATAACAATAAATTGGTTTTTCATTTCGTTTATCAATTCTTTTGCTCAATTTGTCGGTAAACCTTAACAGCGCGGTTATGGTCATTAAGATTGCGACTAAAAGTATGTCCACCTGTACCATCGGCGACAAAGTATAAATAATCTGTTTTTGCTGGATGAGCCGCCGCTTTTATCGAAGCAAGACCCGGCATAGCAATTGGCGTTGGCGGTAAACCATCGATTTTATACGTGTTATATGCGGTATAGTTATCTAAATCGCTGCGATAAATTTTACCACGATAGTTTTCCCCTAACCCATAGATAACCGTAGGGTCTGTTTGTAAGCGCATATTTTTCTTTAAGCGATTCACAAACACCGAGGCAACCTGCGCACGTTCGTTGTCCACGCCAGTCTCTTTTTCAACAATCGATGCCATGATCAACATTTCATAGGCATTCTTATAGGGTAGATCTTTATCGCGACCTTTCCACTCTTCTTCCACCGCAGCTTGCATGCGTTTATAAGCGCGTTTGAGTATCTCAACATCGCTGGTACCCGCAGTGTATAAATAGGTATCGGGGTATAACCAACCTTCGAGGTTATCGCCCTCTTTAAAATCCAGCATGGCATAAAGCTCAGTTGGCGTAGCATCTTGAGTTTTATGTTGCATATAAGGAGCATCACGCAAGATATTGCTCCAATCTGCCAGTTTGTTACCTTCAATAAAACGAATACTAAATTGCGCTTCTTTGCCACTGGCGATCAACGCTAATAATTGCTCCACCGTCATGTTTGGCTGTAAGCGATAGGTTCCTGCTTTGAACTGAGCTAATTCGGGCCGTGCTTTTAAAAGAAGTTGAAAATTATGTCCTTCTTCAATAAATTTTTCCTTGATAAGCAACCCTTCTAAGGCTACTCGCCCTGTCCCTGCAGGCACAGTAAAGATCGTCTCTTGGACAATGTTGATGGGCTTTTTCGCATAATCAAGAACTTGGCGATATTGCAGATACACCACAATCACGCCGATAACCGCAAGGACAAAGACAATCAGTGTTATTTTTTTCGCTAATTTCATTATGGGTCACTTAAATGTATTTTTTGTCGATGAATAATTGTTTGTCGATGAATGATATAAGTTAAATGGTTATCGGATTCAAATTTGTCGCTGTAATAGTAAATACTCAAACAGTTCTCTTGATTGATAACTAATTGTTTTATCTTTTGAAAACTGGATGCTTTTCACCGGTAAAACAGGCATTAAAGCATTACAAATAATCACTTCATCACATTGAGTCAAAATGGCGGGAAAGCGCTCGACTTCTGCCAGATGGTACTGGCTATTATTGAGCTGCGCTATGATCTTTTGTCTCATTAATCCATTGACGCCGGAGTGACTAAGAATCGGAGTGTAAACATCACGCCCTATACGCCAAAAAATATTGGCGCTACAGCATTCAACGATGACGCCATTCGTATCTAACACCACAGCCTCATCCAATTTAGCGTCATCAATCTCTTGGCGGATCAACACTTGCTCTAATCGATTTAAGTGCTTCATGCCTGCTAAGAGTGGATTGCGGCTTAATGGAATTTGGCTGAGCAACAATGAAGCCCCTTGGCACTGTAATGCTGCGTAATGTTTTGGGAAAGGAGAAACCATCATGATAATTGTCGGATGTTCAAACCCTTGGGAGCTATAACCTCGACCGCCCTGACCACGACTTAACATGACCTTCACTACAAATTCTTCATCTGTTTGTTGTTCACAAACCTCTTCAATATGTCGCGCCAGTTGTGGCCAATCTATCACTGGTAATTTGAGACGAGCGGAATCCTGCTGTAGGCGTAAAATGTGCTTATCTAACATCTTTGCTTGTTGATTCACGCCATGAATAGTCGTAAAGCAGCCATCACCAAAGGCGATAGCGCGATCGGTAATATCAATTTGTTGACAATAAACCCCGTTAACCCAATAAGTCATGACCATTTCTTATAATAAAAGCTGATAAATCAGGCAGTAACATAGTGTGTAATATCATAAACTAAAGCAAAGAGTACTGCAAAAAGAAGGCAAAAATAAAGCCCCAGTATCAAAGACACTGGAGCTTAGAAATGCACGGTATTATTGATTATTCCGCGTGATAGCGACGGAAAATTAAGGAACCGTTAGTACCACCAAAGCCGAATGAGTTACACAGAGCATACTCCATGTTTTCAACTTTACGGGCTTCACCCGGAACAAAATCAAGCTTACAACCTTCATCAGGATTATCTAAGTTGATTGTTGGTGGAATGATTTGGTCGCACAGAGACAGAATAGTAAAGATAGATTCAATCGCACCCGCAGCACCTAATAAGTGACCTGTCATGGATTTTGTTGAACTGACTAATACTTTTGTGTCTTCGCCAAATACAGAGATAACCGCTTGCGCTTCCGCTAAGTCACCTGCTGGTGTTGATGTACCGTGAGCATTGATATAGCCAACATCACTTGGCTTAATGCCTGCATCGTTTAGCGCATTTTTCATCGCTAATGCAGCGCCTTCACCATTTTCTGGTGGTGACGTCATATGATAAGCATCACTGCTCATACCAAAGCCTGCGATTTCTGCGTAAATTTTCGCACCACGCGCTTTAGCATGTTCATATTCTTCAAGTACGATGATCCCTGCGCCATCACCAAGAACAAAACCATCACGGTCTTTGTCCCATGGGCGACTAGCCGCTTGTGGGTCATCATTACGGGTTGATAATGCACGCGCTGCACCAAAGCCAGCGACACCTAATGGTGTTGTTGCTTTTTCGGCACCACCTGCCAACATCACATCAGCATCACCGTACGCAATCATACGTGCTGCGTGCCCAATATTATGAACACCAGAGGTACATGCAGTAGCGATTGAGATGCTAGGACCACGGAAGCCATACATAATGCTTAAGTGACCAGCAACCATATTGATGATTGTTGAAGGTACAAAGAATGGGCTCACTTTACGAGGACCACCGTGTAACATAGATTCACAGTTGTCTTGAATGAGGCCTAACCCGCCAATACCAGAACCAATCGCCAAACCGATACGAGTAGCATTGGCTTCTGTTACTTCCAATTCAGCATCTTTGATAGCTTGATAGCCCGCAGCAATACCGTATTGAATAAATGGGTCCATCTTCTTCGCATCTTTGCGAGAGATGTCAAAATCTTCGTAGTTGAAATCTTTTACTAAGCCAGCAAATTTAGTTGCGTGGTTAGTAGTATCAAAATGATCGATTAGGCTGATACCACTCTGTCCGTCACAAACAGCTTTCCATGATGACTCAACTGCGTTGCCGACAGGAGATAACATGCCCAGTCCGGTTACGACTACACGACGCTTAGACACGTATGTCCTCCAAGGAGGGAATTAGTTACAAAAGAAACATAGGCGATCGAATGATCGCCTAGATAAGTTTTACCGCTATTACTCAGATGCTTTGACGTAGTCAATTGCAGCCTGTACTGTAGTGATCTTTTCAGCTTCTTCGTCAGGGATTTCGCAATCGAACTCTTCTTCCAGAGCCATAACCAGTTCTACTGTGTCAAGAGAATCAGCGCCCAAGTCATCAACAAATGAAGCTGTATTCACAACTTCTTCCTCTTTAACACCCAGTTGTTCAACGATGATTTTCTTAACGCGTTCTTCGATAGTGCTCATACTATTAAAATTCCTATCAAAACTCGCTTTCGCGATGGTTTTCGTAGTTTATGAAATACAGGAAAAGATACAACCCAATCCCGGCTGTGGAAACCATTATTTTGCATAATTTTGTATTAGATAACACAAAAATATGCAAATGGTTCCCTCATTTCTTTAGATCATGTACATGCCACCATTGACATGCAATGTTTCACCTGTGATGTAAGCAGCCTCGTCAGAAGCTAAAAATGCTACAGCACTGGCAATTTCTTGTGCATCACCCAGTCTATCCGCAGGAACCTGAGATAAAATGCCTGCACGTTGTTCGTCTGTCAATGCCTTAGTCATATCAGTTTCGATAAAACCAGGCGCTACAACGTTAACAGTGATACCACGAGAAGCGACTTCTCGAGCTAATGATTTACTAAAACCAATCAGCCCAGCTTTCGCTGCCGCGTAGTTTGTTTGTCCCGCATTTCCCATGACACCGACAACAGATGCGATGGAAATAATACGCCCACAACGTTTTTTCATCATGGCACGCAAAACGGATTTAGACAAACGGTAAACGGATGAAAGATTCGTGTCAATAATATCTTGCCACTCATCATCCTTCATACGCATCAATAAGTTATCACGCGTAATACCAGCATTATTAACTAAAATATCAATTTCGCCAAATTCCGCACGGATCTGGGTCAATGTTTCTTCAATTGATGCTGGATCTGTCACGTTTAACGCTAAGCCTTTACCTTTGCCATCTAAATAGGCAGTAATCGCTTCCGCGCCTTTTTCGCTTGTTGCAGTACCGATAACGGTCGCACCGCGTGCAGTCAAGGTTAAAGCAATTGCTTTACCGATCCCACGGCTAGCACCAGTTACCAGTGCAATTTTTCCTTCAAAGCTCATTGTCGTCCTCAGATAGTTTCTAAAGCCGAGTCTAATGATACAGGATCATTGACTGCAACGGCAGTTAAATTAGAGACAATTCGCTTGGTTAGACCAGTCAGAACTTTACCTGGACCCATCTCAACCAATTGCTCAATACCTTGTTCTGCCATGAATTCGACTGTTTCAGTCCAGCGCACCGGATTATATAATTGGCGCACTAATGCATCACGGATATTTTTTGCAGACGTTTCCATTTTAACATCAACGTTGTTAATAACTGGATAGGTCGGCTCACAAAATTCAATTTTTTCTAATGCTTCAGCTAATTTATCTGCAGCTGGCTTCATTAATGCACAGTGGGAAGGCACGCTAACAGACAGTGGCAGTGCACGTTTTGCACCCGCTTCTTTACAAGCAGCACCTGCACGCTCAACCGCAGCTTTCTCACCTGCAATAACAACTTGACCCGGTGAGTTAAAGTTCACAGGTGAAACCACCTGCCCTTGTGCTGCTTCTTGGCATGCTTTCTCGATAGATTCGTTATCTAAACCGATGATTGCATACATTGCGCCCGTGCCTTCAGGAACCGCTTCTTGCATCAGTTTACCGCGCAGTTCCACTAATTTAATGGCTTGTTTGAAGTCGATAACACCCGCACAAACTAACGCTGAATATTCGCCAAGGCTATGACCTGCCATCAATGCAGGCATTTTGCCATTTTTTGCTTGCCAAACACGGAAGATAGCTACAGACGCTGCTAATAATGCAGGTTGGGTCTGCCATGTTTTGTTTAACTCTTCTTCTGGCCCATTTTGAACTAGTGCCCAGAGATCGTAACCCAATGCTTCAGAAGCTTCAGCGAATGTTTCTTTAACCAGCTGATTTTGCTCTGCTAAATCAGCTAACATTCCTAAAGACTGGGAACCTTGTCCCGGGAATACCATAGCAAATTGTGTCATGTTTGTTTTCTCAGTAAATTAAAAACGAACCAGTGCGGAGCCCCAAGTAAAGCCGCCACCAAATGCTTCTAATAACACTAATTGGCCACGCTGAATGCGACCATCGCGCACTGCTTCATCTAGTGCTGTTGGGACTGATGCCGCAGAAGTATTTCCATGACGATCCAGCGTAACAACCACTTTATCCATGGTCATATCCAATTTTTTTGCGGTCGCGGAAATAATTCGTAAATTTGCTTGATGTGGTACTAACCAATCAAGTTCTTCTTTTGCAATGTCATTTTGCGCCAGTGTTTCATCAACGATATGGGCTAATTCACGCACAGCAACTTTGAATACTTCGTTACCTGTCATGGACAAGTAAGCTTGGTCATCTGAACAGCGGCTACGGTTTGGTAAGGAGAGTAAATCTCCATAACGCCCATCAGCGTGCAGATGTGTAGAAATGATACCCGGTTCTTCAGAAGCGCCAATTACCACAGCGCCCGCAGCATCACCAAATAGAATAATGGTTCCGCGATCATTCGGGTCTAACGTTTTAGATAACGCATCCGCACCAATCACCAATGCTTTTTTAGTCATGCCCGTTTTAACGAACTGATCAGCGATACTGATAGCATAAGTAAAACCAGCGCAAGCTGCTGCCACATCAAATGCCGCACAGTCATTAATTTCCAGCATTTGCTGAATTTGACATGCAGCGCTTGGGAATGCATGAGTTGCGGAGGTTGTCGCTACAATAATTAAACCAATTTCACTGCTGTCGACCTGTGCCATTTCCAGCGCATTTTTTGCGGCTTGGAAACCCATTATGGACACGTTCTCATCGTCAGCTGAAATTCGTCTCTCTTTAATACCCGTACGCGTTACAATCCATTCATCAGAAGTATCAACCATTTTTTCCAGATCAGCATTGGTACGAACTTGCGATGGCAAATAGCTGCCTGTTCCTAATATTTTACTGTACATAGGTTATTGATCACTCCTGGGTAAAACAATATTAAGTCGAGCTGTTATTCTTTCGGGAACTTGTCGTTCAACAGCCTGTACCGCACGTTCAATTGCGGCTTTAAACGCATTCTCATTCGCTGCGCCATGACTTTTGATGACAATCCCTTTTAATCCTAACAGAGTCGCGCCGTTATACTGGTCGGGGTTCATATCCCCAAAACGCTTCATTAGCCGTTTTTTCAACCATTTCTTAGCGAGTTGCATAAACCAACTGCTTTTTTTGTTCTCTTCACCGGCTGATTTTAACAATGAAAGAATGACACGAATCACCCCTTCCATTGTTTTTAGTGAGACATTACCTGCGAAGCCGTCACACACTAATACATCTGTTTTACCTGTCAGCAACTCGTTGCCTTCAACATAACCAATGTAATTAATTGACGCCGTTTCTTTTAACATAGCGGCGGCTTCGCGGATATTGTCCAGCCCTTTACTCTCTTCTTCACCAATATTGAGTAAAGCGACTTTAGGTTGATTGATGTTGGCAACTTCTTCCGCCATCACTGAACCCATCACTGCAAATTGCACGAGCATTTCACTGCTGCAATTCACGTTAGCCCCTAAATCGAGGACAACGGTTTTTCCTTTTTTCTGATTTGGCAATATGGTCATTAACGCTGGGCGCTCAATGCCCTCAATTGATTTTAACATCAATTTTGCCAAGCCCATCAATGCACCCGTATTACCCGCACTCACGCAAGCCTGCGCTTGACCTGTCTTCACTAACTCTAATGCCACTCGCATTGATGTCCCTTTGCTTTGGCGAATTGCGTGGGATGGCTTAGCATCGTTAGCAATGACGTTTTCAGCTGGGATAATTTCGATACGCGAAATTTGCTCCGCACTTTGTTGTGCAAGCAAAGGATGAATGGCTTCGGGTTGACCGACAAGCAGTAATTTTAATGCTGGATTAGATGCCAGTGCCTGCAATGCAGCAGGCACCGTGACGCGGGGACCAACATCCCCGCCCATGGCATCTAACGCGATGGTTAGATTAGCCAAAGTATCAACAATTACTTGCTGATAACCTTACGGCCACGGTAGTAACCATCTGCAGTCACGTGGTGACGCAGGTGAGTTTCACCGGAAGTTTTATCTACAGAAACTAGGGTAGCAGTCAGTGCATCATGTGAACGACGCATACCGCGTTTTGAACGAGTTGGTTTATTCTGTTGTACGGCCATTGACCTTACTCCTTAAGTACTTTTCTTTAAACTGGCTAATACGGCAAATGGATTTGGTTTCTCTACCTCAGGAGGTAGTTCACCATACACCATGTCCGCTTCGGACACTTCACAGTGTTCAGAATCATGAACCGGAACCACTGGTAGGGATAGAATTATTTCATCTTCTAACATTCCCAGCAAATTTATTTCACCAAATTCATCTACATAAACTGGTTCATACTGTTCCGGTAATGCTTCGGCCTTTTCGTCACTGACGACAGGACTAAAACAATACGATACGTAGACATGATGTTTGAAATCTTTTCTGCAACGTTGGCATTGTAGGGTGACATCCAATTCAGAATGCCCCTCTATGACCGTCAAGCGCTGATTATCAATTTTAAATGATAATTTGCTTTCAACATCACTATCTACACTGACTACTGATTCGGCAATTCGTGTAACTTGCTCAGGTGTGTAACTCCCGACATAGTCGAGGTTTTTCTGAGCTGCACGCTGCGCATCGATAGTCAGGGGTAATTTTACCTTTTGCATAAGGCGCGCATATTAACTTTGTAATGAACTATAGTCAAAGAAAAAGGCGGGATAAACTCGCCTTTTCACCAAAAAATCGCCGGTTAAGCGGATATAGTTTAAAATGAGTTAACCCTTTTGGCTATGAGTTTCGAGAAAAATCATGAAATCGATTATTTTGGCGTCAACCTCTGAATACCGGCAAGCCTTGCTGAAGAAACTGGGCATCCCATTTCTCGCCGCTGCCCCCAACATTGATGAAACCCCTGTTTTACAGGAATCGGCTCAAGCTTTAGTGATGCGCTTATCTCACGAAAAAGCCAATGCATTGGCTCAACGGTATCCACAACATTTAATTATTGGCTCTGACCAAGTTTGTGTCATTGACGATAAAATCGTCGGAAAGCCACATAATTTTGATAATGCCTTTAAACAACTCAAGGCAGCGTCAGGTCATCGGGTGACTTTTTATACTGGGCTTTGCTTATTAGATAGTGCGACAGGTAAATTCAATCTCCAGTGCGAACCCTTCGATGTCTATTTTAGACAGCTCACTGATGAAGAAATCACCCAATACCTAAATAAAGACGAACCTTATCAATGTGCGGGTAGTTTTAAATCGGAAGGACTAGGCATTAGCCTGTTTGATAAACTTTCAGGGCGAGATCCAAACACACTGATTGGCTTGCCGACTATTTTATTGCTGGAAATGTTACGCCAGCATGGCGTCAATCCACTCTTAGACTAAATAATAAGGTTAGCTAACCTGCGGGAGTTGCTAACCTTTATTATCATTATTACTGCGCTTTTTTCGCTCTCAAGACTTTCAGGCACTGATTCAAATCGTTATGTAACGGTGCAACGACTCGCATCTCTTCACCTGTTTTAGGATGAGTAAATTTCAGTGAATACGCGTGCAAAAACAAACGTTTCAGCCCTGTATCTGCCAGCTGGCTATCAAATTGCCTATCACCATAACGATCATCAAAAGCAATTGGATGGCCTGCATGCAAAGTATGCACGCGGATCTGGTGAGTGCGCCCGGTTACTGGGCTCGCTTTAACTAACGTTGCATTTTCAAAACGTTCTTCGACTTTAAAGCGTGTTTCAGAAGGCTTGCCTTCACTACTCACTCGAACAATACGCTCACCGCTTTGTAAAATATTTTTCAATAACGGCGCTTGCACAACTTTAGTATGTGACTGCCAATTACCGCGCACTAACGCTAAATAATCTTTTTGCATCTGTTTCAGGCGTAATTGTTCGTGAAGCGCACGTAACGCCGAACGTTTTTTAGCAACCAATAAGATGCCGGAAGTATCTCTGTCTAAACGATGTACCAGCTCTAAAAAGCGGGCTTCTGGACGTAATGCGCGCAGCCCTTCAATCACGCCAAAGCTTAATCCACTGCCACCATGAACCGCGGTACCTGATGGCTTATTAATGACTAGAATGGATTCATCTTCAAATAGAATGCAATCTGTTAATGCTGCCACCTTATCCAATTTCGCTGAAACAGGTGCGGTTTCACGTTCAGCCACACGCACTGGCGGCACGCGAACTTGATCCCCTTCGAGTAGTTTGTATTCAGGCTTAATTCGCCCTTTGTTGACGCGCACTTCACCTTTACGGATGATGCGATAAATCATGCTCTTAGGAACACCTTTTAACTTGCTCAGCAAGAAATTATCAATGCGTTGCCCTGCTTCGTCATCGCTAATATCAATAAATTGGACTTGGTTTTCTGTTTTCATTCGGGAATGCGTTAACTCTGATTGATGAATAAATAGTCTCACTTACATCGTTATATCATACCGACTCCACGAATTTTTTTATGTTTTTTTTTAAATTGGTCAATTTCTGCATGATTGGCTCAATTTCTTAATAAAATTTCCATATAACTTACGTTGCACTTGCTATAATGCACTTGGCAATGGAATAATAAGCGGCGCCAAGATGTTTAAAAACGAAAATTGGCTTTGCTATGTTAGCTTTAGGTGTTTTTGCACTTTCGGCTATAATTATTTTTAGCTAGTAGAATACAAGTTAGACGTAATACTGTAGGAATTTATTATTTGATGGCGTAACGATGCTGCAATGGCGTAAGACATCTAACTAAATCAAATAAATTAGCGAGCAACGAATTTTAGCTTATTGGGTTGGGAGTCTCCGTTTTCTAAGAAATCTACGGCATCCTGATTAAGAACGCTGAATTTTTAATCTAAAAATCAGGTTCACCGAATACTGCGCGTCTCTATACGAACGACTGCCGAGAGGTAGACGGCTTTGTAAAAATCATGAGGCCATCGGTTTACAGTAGCTCCTTCTTTCGCTGCTCTTTATTATTTAAAAAATAATGAGTAAGTAATAACATGAAAAGAATGCTAATCAACGCAACTCAACAGGAAGAGTTGCGTGTTGCCCTTGTTGACGGGCAACGACTCTACGATTTGGATATTGAAAGCCCAGGTCATGAGCAAAAAAAAGCCAACATTTATAAAGGTAAAATCACCCGTATTGAACCAAGCCTCGAAGCTGCTTTTGTTGATTATGGCGCTGAAAGACACGGTTTCCTGCCTATCAAAGAAATCGCTCGCGAATATTTCCCTAGCAATTACCACTCCCAAGGTCGTCCTAACATCAAAGATGTGCTTAAAGAAGGCCAAGAGGTTATTGTTCAAGTTGATAAAGAAGAACGTGGTAATAAAGGTGCAGCCTTAACCACATTCATCAGCTTAGCGGGTAGTTATTTAGTTCTGATGCCAAACAACCCACGTGCCGGTGGTATTTCTCGCCGCATCGAAGGTGAAGATCGTACAGAATTAAAAGAAGCGTTATCTTGCTTAGAAATTCCAGATGGTATGGGACTCATCGTCCGTACTGCGGGTGTGGGTAAATCAGCAGAATCCCTGCAACAAGATTTACTGTATCGTTTACGCCACTGGGAAGCAATTCAAAAAGCCGCTGAAAACCGTCCAGCTCCGTTCTTAATCCACCAAGAAAGTAATGTGATCGTCCGTGCTTTCCGTGATTATTTACGTCCTGACATCGGCGAAATCCTGATCGATAACCCGAAAGTGGTTGAGATGGCACGTAACCATATCGAAGCGATTGGTCGTGGTGATTTTGCTAGCAAAATTAAACATTATAGTGGCGATGTACCTCTGTTTAGTCACTATCAAATCGAATCTCAAATCGAATCGGCGTTCCAGCGTGAAGTGCGTTTACCTTCAGGCGGTGCGTTAGTTATCGATACAACCGAAGCATTAACGGCTATTGATATCAACTCCTCACGCTCAACCCGTGGCGGTGATATCGAAGAAACGGCATTCAATACTAACCTTGAAGCCGCTGACGAAATTGCACGTCAATTACGTTTACGTGACTTAGGTGGGCTGATTGTTATCGACTTTATCGATATGACCCCAGTTCGCCACCAGCGTGAAGTTGAAAACCGCTTACGTGAAGCCGTTCGCCAAGACCGTGCGCGTATTCAAATCGCACGTATTTCACGCTTTGGTCTGTTAGAAATGTCTCGTCAGCGCCTTAGCCCATCACTGGGTGAGTCCAGCCATCACGTCTGCCCACGCTGTACAGGTACGGGGACTATCCGTGATAACGAATCGCTGTCACTGTCAGTACTGCGTTTAATTGAAGAAGAAGCACTGAAAGAAAATACCCATGAAGTGCATGCGATTGTCCCAGTGCAAATCGCGTCATACCTGTTAAACGAGAAACGCCAAGCAGTTACAGAAATTGAACAACGTCAGCGTAACGTTCGCGTTGTGATTGTACCGAATGACCAGATGCAAACGCCTCACTTCCACGTCATCCGTATCCGTAAAGGTGAAGAAGTTCAAACCCTGAGCTACAACTTAGCCCAGTATCATGAAACTGAAACTTTAAACCACGGTGAAGAAGCGACAACTGAGCGTAAAGCACCAGAGCAACCTGCTATTTCAGCATTTGCACTGCAAGAGCCCGTTGAAGTTCCTGCACTGAAACCAAAAGAAGCTCCGGCTAAAGCACCAGTTCGTGCCAAAGTGGATGAGCAACCTAAAGTTGGTTTATTTAGCAAAATTGCCGCTTTCTTTAAAGGTCTCTTTGCTGAAGAAGAAAAAGCGGTTGAAAAACCAGCGCAGAAACCACGTCAAAATAACAATGACCGTCGCCGCAATAATGATCGCCGTCGCAATAATAACGACCGCCGTAATAACAATCGTCGCGACCGCGATGATAATTACGAAAATCGTGATAACCGCGACAATCGTGACAACCGCGATAACCGTAATAATCGCAATGCACAATCTGAAGATGCTGCAAACCGCAACAAGGGACGTAACAACAAAAATGCGAACCAAGTTGAAGAGCAAATCACTGACAGTGCAAACCGCGAAAATCAGCAGCAACGTCGTGATCAACGTGCAGAACGTCGCCGTCGTCAAGATGAAAAACGTCAACAACAAACTGCAAAAACACAGCAAGATAACCAGCAAACCGCTGTTGATAATGCAGCTGTAGAAAAAGATGAAGAAGAACAACGCCCTGTTGCCCCTCGTCGTCAACGTCGTCAATTAACACAAAAAATTCGTGTGACTGACAATGACCAAACAGTAGAAACGTCAATGATTGCTGATACCGCCGTTGTTGCAGAAAAATCTGCGCCGATTGCGGCATTACCAGCAGCAGTGAATGTTGAGAAAAAACAATCTCATGTTTCGCTGGACGAAGATGACAACTTAGCGACTAACTCAGAACAATTGGATGATGATGAAAAACAAGACACCATCATTCCACGCCGTTCTCGTCGTTCACCACGTCATCTGCGGGTGAGTGGTCAGCGTCGTCGCCGTTACCGTGATGAGCGTCATCTGAATAAATCACCAATGCCTTTAGCGGCGGCTGTAGCCTCCCCTGAATTAGCCTCTGGTAAAGTATTTATTCGTTACCCAGTCGTTCAGCCTCAACAAGAAAGCATGGCTATCATGACCAATGAAGAGATGCTGGAACAACAAAATACCGTTCAAGCCCCTGTGGTAGCTGCTCCGATTGAACATGCTGAAGTAAAAGCCGAGCTCACTGAAGCCCCAGTTGTTACTGAAACTGTTATCGAAGCACCAAAAGTAGAAACTGAAACCAGCGTTGTTGTTGAAACCGCAGCAGTGAAAAGCGATGTTGTTGAAAATGTTGTTGCTGAAAATGTTGTTGAGAATGTCGCAGCAGACGTTATCGAAGAGACAAAATCAGCAGTCGTTGAAACGCAGGTTGAAACCGCTGTAGTTGAAGAGGTCAAAACTATTGTTGAACCTGTCGTTGCAGATGTGGTGATTGAAACTGCGGTTACTACAGCAGTTATTGAAACCACCGTGATTGAACCGGCTTCAACAGCAAATACAGTTATCTTACACAAACGCCATGCATACTCACCAATGACGAAAGCCCCAGCGCCTGCTGTAGTGGCTTCAGACTTTGAAATTAAAGAGTATCAACGTGAGCCATCAACCTTTGAATCTAAAGGCGCAGGTGGACATGTAGCAGCCAACGTTGCGACATCAGAAATGGCAAAACCTGCTAGCTTCTAACATTAGTAAGTAATTGACGAAAGCCTTGATGGGAAACTATCAAGGCTTTTTTTTGCCCAAAAAAAATTGTTCCTGTTGTAATTTATTAAATACTAACGAAATTTATCATCTTAAAGCCTTTGACGAAATATCGTAGATAACTGCATTGTACATTTGCATAAAAGACATATGTACCGTGGGAAAGCACACTTAATGAGGATATTTCTATGGATTATGATTATACACAAATACACCATTGGAAAAATGGCCATGCCTATGCAAGCGATGGTGTATTACTACTCCCAACCCTTCATGTAAGTTACAACAGAATTCTGCCTGACCACATTCTGAAATGCGATGGCAAAAGGATTATGTGGAGTCTGTGGGATCAGTAATTGCCGTTTCGAAAAGACATCCCCTTATAAAAAAATGTTAAGCGCCTATCAAAGTGGACAACTTGAATTAATGTATACCATTTATTGGCGTTCTTTTGGCGGGTTGTACCCAATGATGAAACCGAAAATAGAGCAGGATTTAAATGAAATAAATAAAATAGAGTCAGAGGAGATTAAGGAGTCAGTTAAATTTACAACTGATTTTTATAAAGAAGTTTTTAATACCTATGGAGAAAAAGCAGAAAAACTGGCTAAAACTATAGCGGAGCAATCCAGAGGAAAAAGGATTCGTAATGTTGAAGATGCATTAAGAGCTTATGATAAATATAAAACTAATATTAATAAAAAGATCGATACTAAAAACCGGAAAATTATTGCATCAGCATTAGAATCACTCAACGTTGATGAGATTGCAAAAAACTTGACAAAATTCAGTAAAGGCATGGGCTTTGTAAGCTATTCAATTGATGCTAACGACCTAAGAATTGAATTGGTTAAAGCCGTAGAAACTGATAATTGGAGACCATTTTTTGTGAAAGTAGAAACTATATTAATAGGAATTAGTGCTACAGGTATTGCTGGCTTAGGTTTTAGTTTTTTTATTAGGTGGGCCAGTTGGTATATTAGGCTATGGACTCATACTTGCCGGAATAGGGTCTCTAATTGATGATAGCTTGGTAGAAAAAGCAAATAAGCTAGTTGGTCTATAGTAAGCCACAAGAAAGCAGTTCATTTGATTACTGCCATCTTTTTATAAATATAGTTATTATAAATATTAACGTTATTGGAATTGCGAAGGAAAAAACAACACCATGATACAAAGCTAATCCTCCAGCCTTACCTGGAGTGTCCATCAACAAGCCTCTACTCCAAAATTCTTTAGTAGTAAAAATTAAAAAAAAGCTTTCCACAGCCCATTTAGCCAGCGGGAAAATTACAATACCAATAATGCTTATCAGTATAATTAATGG
>NZ_JAERJY010000054.1:0-20821 GCF_018257375.1 Providencia sp. JGM181
GGGTGAAATTATCAACAAACTTAGGCTATAGTATAAAAGAATATAGAATGGTGAATTATAAGCATATTTTGATTAAGCAGTGAAAAGGGGAACGCATGTCAGGCATGCAAGATGAGCAACAAAAAGAGACCAACAAATTAAAATCCACTCTAAACAAAAGTCTAGATGGCAGTAAAAAAGCCCTAACGTTCTCAATGAGGGTGGTTGATTTTGTTTGTGCAATTCCATTTATTGCGCATTTAATCCGCACGGCTCAACGTTTTACCGATAGAATGGGTAACCAGTTTGGTGCCGCAATTACCTATTTCTCGTTTTTATCTCTAATCCCTGTACTGATGTTTAGCTTCGCTGCGGCAGGTTTCGTGTTAGCCAGCAATCCTGAATTACTTGAGAAGCTCATTCGTGGCATTTCTGCCAATATCACTGATCCCACACTCGCTAATACCCTTGAGCAAACCATTGATACGGCTATCCGCCAGCGCACCACCGTGGGGTTAACGGGTTTAGCGTTAGCGGTCTATTCTGGCGTTAACTGGGTAAATAACTTGCGCTTAGCGATTTTGGCGCAATCTCGCACCATTTGGGAACGGAATGAATCGGAGCAAGAAAATATCATTTTCCGCTACGTTCGTGACTTTTTCGCGCTAATTGGCTTGCTAATTGCGTTAATTGTCACCATTACACTGACCTCCGTAGCAGGCTCTGCGCAAGCAACCATTGTCAGCACCCTTGGCTTAGACAGCATCGAGTGGCTTAAACCCGTTTGGACACTGATTGGTTTAGCAATTTCCATTACTGCCAACTTCTTATTATTTTTGTGGATTTTCTGGATTTTACCGCGCATGCAGCACCGTCGCCGCTCACTGCTAAAAGGCACCTTGCTCGCCGCGATTGGGTTTGAAATCATCAAATCTATCATGACATGGATTTTACCAACCTTAGCCTCTTCGCCATCGGGCGCAGCTTTCGGTTCAGTATTGGGGTTAATGGCATTTTTCTATTTCTTTGCCCGACTCACACTCTTTTGCGCTGCGTGGATTGCCACGGATGAGCCGAAAGGTGGTGCACAAGACGTTCTCACTTCTTAATCTCAATCATAGGGGAATGATAAATTCATCATTCCCTTCACGCATTTATTCCATCTCTTTCACTAATGTCGCCATCAAATCTTTTGCGCTCATTTCACGGACTTTTGCCACATTTTGTCCCGCCCAATGAGCGGCAAATTCATCACTGCCTGAGTGAGTTGCCGCGGCATTCAGTTGCTTACCCACATCATAAGCGATGGGATAATCTGGCAATTTACTTTCATCATACTGCTGCCCCGCTTGCATAAATTGGTTGAAAATACCTCGGGCAGGTCGCCCTGAAATAGCGGCTGTTAAATAAGTATTATCCGTTGTTTGGCTTTTCAGTTTACGACGATATCCTTCATTTGCCGCAGATTCTGGGCATAACAGAAAGGCAGTTCCTAATTGTGCGGCAGAGGCGCCATGAGCAAGGGCTTGCTTGATATCCGCACCATCCATGATCCCCCCAGTTGCAATAATCGGTAATTGAGTGTGTTTAGCAAGTAGCTCAACCAGCTGACTTGTTGTCAGTTCTTCATCTTTTAATTGCACATCAAACATACCGCGGTGACCACCCGCTTCTATTCCTTGCGCCACAATCGCATCAATGCCTGCTTGCTCAATTAATTGGGCTTCATGTAAGTTTGTCGCCGTCGCCATCGTAAAAATACCGTTTTCTTTCAAAGCATTGATAACTTCACGAGACGGTACATTGAAGTGGAAACTCACGACTGCGGGTTTCATTTCTAAGAATAGTTCCAACATGGCTGGGTTATCTAAAAATGAGAGATAAATTTCATCCAATTGCTCAGGGGCTTGATGGTTAAATTGCTGAAATTTAGGCTGTAAATGTGCCAACCAAGCCTGTTCGTTCTGGCTATTGCGTTGTGGTGTCATATGGCAAAACACATTCACATTAAACGGTTTGTCCGTCAGTGCTTGAGTGGCGGCAATCATTGACCTTGCTTGATCTACCGAGCTCGCACCCAATGCTAAGGAGCCTAATCCGCCCGCCTCACAAACGGCGGCTACCAACGCAGGTGTTGAAACCACCGCCATAGGTGCTTGAATAATAGGATATCGTAGGTTGAGGCGATGCAGTAATACATTGGAATGGCTCATACTTTCCTTACCTTTTTATGCTTACGCGATAGATGAATAGCATGTTAATAAATTGCATATAATATGTATCTTTATCATTCTATCCCAATATTCATCCAATGAACCTAACTGTTTTTCGGAATGTGATAACGACCGCATTTCTCATTACTCTCATAACATTAGCAAACTAAACGCATTTTAAGCGTGTATGTTATAGCAACAAACTGCCTAAGATACAGTGAACTCACGCCTAAGGAATCCGACAATGCAAATCTCTCAATTGGAAAATCTATCTTGTGGTGTCGTCGTTTATTACCATAATCAGCCACAAAACTGCGTTGGAACATTCTGTGCACGAGGTAGCGATCTTGCGGGGGAACCATTAACTGTCGATACGCCTTTACGCATTGCGAGTAACACCAAACCCTTTACTGCCGCAGCAATTTTACGCTTGGCTGAAATGGGAAAGCTATTTGTGGATGACAGCATTTCTCATTATATTTCACCCAAATACAATCAATTACTATCACCAAAATACGACACCGATGCGATTACGATCCGTCACCTACTCAACCACAGTAGCGGGCTATTGGATCATGCCAACGAGGAATACCTCAAAGACGTCTTAAAACGTCCTGATTATCAATGGACACGTTCAAAGCAAATTGAGCTATATGTTCAGCAAGATCACCCATTTTTCCGCCCCTCCGAAGCTTTTATCTATTCTGATACGGGCTATATTTTGCTTGGGAATATTATTGAGCGAATGACGGGGCAAGCATTGGGAGAAGCCGTCCGAGAACTCTTGAAATTTAATGAAATTGGCTTACAGACTGCCTACTGGGAAACATTTGAACTCCCTGCAACAACGGAAGCTCGTGCAAAACAGTACCTCGGAAAACTCGATTGCTCCAACATGGATCCTTCAATGGATGTGTATGGCGGTGGTGGCTTAGTGATGTCTTCGAAACAAATGGCGCAGTTCTTCGAAGCGCTATTTAGCGGTAAGATTTTTACCAAATCAGAAACCTTAGACACCATGTTAAGTGCAGGTTCCCATGAAGGGGCGCAAGGCTATCGGCAAGGGATCATGGTCAATGAGGTCAACGGCATGACACTCTATTCCCACTTAGGCTTTTGGGGTTCCGTTGCGTACTACTCACCGGCAACTCAAACCAGTGCTGCTGGTTTTGTGGATAATCGAGATTCACGGAACGTACTGATTAACGCGATTGAAGCGTTGCTGACGTCTAAATAAAGCGCCATCAACACAAAAAATAGCCCTCATTTTGAGGGCTATTTTTATTCAGTTGACCATTAACGAGTTAATGGTGCTGGAATCGGTAACGCTGGTGCAGGCTCGCCCTCTTGAGGCTCTGCGACTGCGGGAGATTCAGGTGCCGGCTCCACAACCACAGGTAATTTAGGCCATAACACTTGCGTGAATTTCTGGCGAATTTGCTCCGCATCCATAGTCTGTTTTTCTTTCGGCTGCGCTAAGACAATCGCCGCTTCTTGAGACAGTAAACGACGCGCTTCCATGTTTACTTGCTCAAGATTTTGAGTTCCTAAGAACGCTTGTCTGAGTAATTGATACTGCTCAGGCGCGATATCCACGACACCATTTTGTTGTGAAATCAAACGCTGGCTAATTAGCACATCAGTACTGGTACGCGCATATGCCGCAAACAGTTGTGATAATTGAACTTGCTTCTCTTTCATCATGTCATTGAACAGCTCTGGGTCAATACCATTTTGTTTGATTGCCGCCAGCTCATTCAACGCCACGTCTGCCACTGCTGCCATTTTTTCTGGTGGTGCAGAAATCGCTAACGTACAGCTCGCTTTTTGATACTGAACACGACAATCTAAGCCCGGCGTCACACCCTCTTCCGCAAACTTTTGTTTAAAGGACTTCTGTAATGAGCGGTAAATGGCTTCTCGAGCGAGGTCACTTCCCCAATAACGCAGCAACACGTTGGAATCTTTGATTGGCAACCAATCAATATCCCAAATTAGCGAGAGGGTATCTTGCGTTGATTTGTCTTGAAGGATATCAATTGCCTGAGGCTTCACTGACGATAAAACAGCAACTGAAACAGGCTCAGAACGCTTACCTTCTAACGATGAAAACGCTTGAGTGATACTGTCAGATAACATGCGAGAATCCACATGCCCCGCGACATATAATGTCATGACATCAGGTGTGTACCATTTTTGATAGAACGAATTCACACTGGCTAAATCGACTTTACCGTTTGGCTTCTGCCCTGGATCATAACCGAGCATCGCCGACCCATTGAGACGAGCACGCCAAACAGGGTCGTTGGCATTGACTGGTAAGGTAGCCACTGGAATATTGGGAACAGTTAACCCACTCTGTAATGAATTCTCAGTATATTGCGCCCCAGCCACAGACGTTGCCAACCAACTTAATGCTTGTTTCACCAAATCAGGGCGGTTGTTAGGCAGACTTAAACTATAAATTGTGTAGTCGTAAGAAACGACGGCTGGAGGTAACGGCATATCAGGGTCGGTTGCCTGACGCCAAAAATTTTGCAATGTAGCAGCAGGAAAAGCTTCAGATTGATGGAATAGCGCCATTCGAGGGATCAGATAACTGTACCCTTTTTCACTGGCTTTTTCAGATAACGAACCTGTTTTAATGGCTAACCGAAGTTGGATTCGATCATTTGGACGCTGTGGTGTTTGTAATAACTGCCAATTAAAGCCATTCTCGAGCTTTCCTTGCTGCCATGCTGGATCGGGTTGTAAAGGTTCAGCACTAGCAAAACCAGTGACTGATAAAAGTACCACGCCGATGATATATCGCACTTTCAAACCCTGCATGTAGACCCCTATGTTCTTTATATCCTTGTATTTAACCGTAAACAGCAACAGAAAAATTAACGAAAAACGCTAATTGACTCGGTTAAGCGATATAGTTTGGCTTCATCAAAAATTTGATTATCACTATACCCGAAAAAAACATCGCTGCATGTTATTGAGATAATTGGGCGGCGCTCAATACGCTAAGTCGCTAAGTTGATCACTAAAATGCATGTTAAACATCACCATTTATTTGCTGATATTTCGCATTTTGGATACGACAGATAGTGAGTAAGTCGCCCGAATCTTGCTGCTAACAATATGATAGGTATGTGTAATGATATTAGACCACAAACCTTATAACATGTTCATGGCTTAATCTGAATTTTGTTGTTTTATTTGACGATTATAACCTTTCGCCAATAACCCTATCTCATCATCTTGATGATATTGAGAAACTTCCAAATGGTCGACGTACTGATTTGCTTGCAACTCCCCCGCCATTTTACGCAGTGGGCGTACAATCATGCGGCTCACACACCACGTCATCGCAATGGAGATAATCAGCGCTAGCAGCAAATACGTTGTCGTTAGCAACGCAAAGGTGTTGAGTGCAAAACGGTAAACCCGGTTAGAATCCACTTGTAACGTCAAATAACCTTGAGGTTTCGCTTGTGGCGCTACCGTACCATAGGCATACAATGGAACAGTCATCTCAACCGGAATACCAATAAGCGGTAAAGACCATTCTGGGATCGGTTTCGGCGTGGCAAAGCTTAAATTCATTACCGTCGCATTATCCACCGTAACAATGGCTTTTCCCATAATCCCCGAGGTTTTCAGGCTCACAAGTAGCCTTTTGGCTTCGTTTAAATCAGAGCTAAGTAGTGAGTCCGTCAATGGTTTCTGGACTTGAACTACAGCATTGCTCAGTTGATTTAAATAATCTTGTTTGCGCTGTTCTAAGAGGTAAGTAAATTGAATGGACAAAAAAAGTGCAAGAAAAAGCAACGTAATCACAAAGAATACGACCATGCTCTTAAACGTGAGTGAACGTTGGACACGAGTGTTCATTTCCCACAACCTTCCTAATCAAGCTGCTTTTTAAAGAAAAAAATCGGACAAACAGTATACTTGATTTTCTGTATAAAGGTGCAGCTTTAAAAAAGAAAGATCACTTATTTAGGATAAGCTCCAAATTAACCGCTAAAGTGAGTAAATACAGCATGAAGAAACGGCAGAAAGTTTGCTTTTCTGCCGTCTAAAGTAATTAATTTGCGACTATTACCTGCTTTTCGTCTTCATCAACGGCAAAACAAGCGACTAACTGCTCACGGTAGTTTTTCAATACAGGCTGAGATTGCGTGCAAGGACCAAAAGCGCGTCGACAACGTGCTGCAAACGCACACCCCGGAGGCGGATTCATGGGGCTCGGTAATTCTCCCGTTAATTTGATGCGCTCACGGCGTTGGTCAGGATTCAAACGTGGCGTCGCAGAAAGTAGCGCTTGAGTGTATGGATGTTGAGGATTGTTAAAAATCTGCTCTTTAGTCCCCTTTTCCACACAACGCCCCAAATACATCACCATCACTTCATCCGCGATATGCTCTACCACCGATAAATCGTGGGAAATGAACACATAGGAGAGCCCCAATTCTTGCTGTAAATCCATCATCAGGTTCAATACTTGAGCACGCACAGACACATCCAACGCCGATACTGGCTCATCCGCCACAACCACATCAGGGTCTAACATCAATCCACGGGCGATAGCGATACGCTGACGCTGCCCACCAGAAAACATGTGCGGATAGCGGCTATAGTGCTCCGTTTTCAAACCCACTTTTGCCATCATGGATAACACTTTTTCTTTACGCTGCTCTTTCGATAGCGAGGTGTTAATCAATAAAGGCTCTTCCAAAATTTGTCCGACTTTTTTACGTGGGTTCAACGAACCATACGGGTTTTGGAAGACAATTTGGATTTTTTGGCGACGCAGTTTCTCTGCCGCTTTATCTTTAATCAGTAAGTTTTGATCACGATAATACAGCTCACCGTCCGATGGTTGCTCAATCATCGTTAACAGGCGCCCAAGTGTGGATTTCCCACAACCTGACTCCCCAACCACCGCCAATGTTTTCCCTTTTTCTAGCTCAAAAGAGACACCATCAAGCGCTTTGAGTGTTTTCTCCTTCGAGAAGACCCCACCTTTCACGGAATAATATTTTTTCAAGTCCACCGCTTTTAATAACGGCATTCCTTTAGCTTGTTGCTCACTCATAGCGTTGGTCTCCCCATATCATCCAGTGGCATGTGACATTTCACCTGACGGTCACCAATGGTTTGCAACGCAGGCTCCTCTTGGCGGCAACGATCCGTTGCATACGGGCAACGCGGGTTGAGCAAGCACCCTTCAGGGCGGTCATATTTACCAGGTACAACACCCGGCAAGGAAGCTAAACGCGATTTGTTGCTAGCAAACTCAGGCAGTGCGCGCAGCAATGCTTGGGTATATGGGTGTCTCGGATGTTTAAAAATATCCTTCGCTTTCGCAGACTCGACCACTTGCCCTGCATACATCACGATAATATGGTGCGCGGCTTCCGACACTAACGCTAAGTCATGGGTAATCAGTACTAGCGCCATATTTTCTTGTTGTTGTAATTCCAACAATAATTCGATGATTTGCGCTTGAATGGTCACATCAAGCGCCGTAGTGGGTTCATCGGCGATCAACAACTTTGGACGACAAGCAATCGCCATCGCAATCATAATTCGCTGACTCATCCCGCCAGATAACTGGTGAGGATATACATCAAGGCGTGACTGCGGATCAGGAATTCCCACCATGTTTAGCAGGTCAATGGCCCGCTGTTTACGGGTGCTTCTATTGCCCCCTTGGTGTACTTTTAACGCTTCCATGATCTGATAACCGACCGTAAAGCATGGGTTCAAACTGGTCATCGGATCTTGGAAAATCATTGCCACATCTGCGCCGACAATTTGGCGACGCTCTTTTTCAGGAATCGACAATAAATCGCGTCCATCAAACTGCAACGATTTCGCCATCACTTTGCCGGGGTAATCAATTAACCCCATAATCGCCAGTGAACTAACTGATTTACCGGAACCTGATTCGCCTACGATCCCCACCACTTGCCCTTTCTCAACTTGGTAGCTGATGCGGTCAACGGCGCGAAACGGTGTCCCTTCGTCACCAAAGTGAACGGAGAGTTCTTCTACATTTAACAATGCCATTAGATTACCTCATCACTGCTTGAGTTTTGGATCAAAGGCGTCACGTAAACCATCACCCATCAGGTTAAACGCTAATACCGTTAATAAAATTGCTAATCCTGGGAACGTTACGACCCACCATGCGCTTTGTGCAAACTGCAACACATCAGACAACATAGTTCCCCATTCTGGTGTTGGTGGCTGTGCCCCCATTCCCAGAAAACCCAGTGCAGCCATATCTAAGATGGCGTTCGAGAAGCCTAAAGATGCCTGTACAATCAATGGTGCCAGACAGTTAGGTAAAATATTGACGAACATTTGACGCAACGCCCCTGCTCCCGCCACTCTCGAGGCAGTCACATAGTCACGATTCACTTCCACGAGAACCGCGGCTCGCGTCAAACGAATATAGTGCGGTAATGCCACAAAGGTTAACGCTATCGAGGCATTGACAATCGAAGGTCCGAAAATTGCCACCAAGACCAATGCGAGTAATAAACTTGGTAGAGCCAACATAATGTCGACGACACGCATAATCAGCGCATCCACTACGCCGCCAAAATAGCCCGCAATCACCCCAATAGTGACCCCCATAATTAGGGATAACACCACCACAAGACAGCCCACTAATAACGAAAGCCTTGCTCCGTACATTAGGCGAGATAATAAATCGCGCCCGACATCATCCGTACCAAGAATAAACTCCCATGAACCACCCTCTTCCCAGACAGGTGGCGTCAATAACGCCTGGCGGAATTGCTCATCAGGAGCATGAGGCGCTAATACACCCGCAAGGATAGCAATTAATACCATCAAGATGATGTAGAACATACCAACAACAGCGCCTTTGTTACGCTTAAAGTAATGCCAGAATTCTTGTAAGGGTGTCATCGGCTTCGGGGCGCTGACAGCTTTCGACTCAGTTGTTTGAGACATGTTTGCGCTCCTTATTTCTTATGACGAATACGTGGGTTAACAATGCCGTACAGCACATCAACCACTAAGTTAACGAAGATAATCAACGTTGCGACAAGTAAGACGCCACCTTGAACCACTGGGTAATCTCGACGTTGTAATCCTTCAATTAACCAACGACCTAATCCCGGCCATGAAAAAATAGTTTCCGTCAAAATTGCACCGGCGAGCATCACACCGACCTGCAAACCAATGACCGTGACAACCGGCAGTAATGCGTTACGCAGGGCGTGAATTAAAATCACGCGAGCACGGCTAACACCTTTAGCTCTCGCCGTACGAATATAGTCTTCCCCTAATACTTCCAGCATCGCCGAGCGAGTCATACGCACAATCACAGCCAGTGGAATGGTTCCGAGTACAATGGATGGCAAAATTAAGTGCTCCAGTGCATCTTTGAAGTCTCCCGCTTCCCCCCAAATTAGGGTATCAATCAGCATAAAGCCCGTGAGCGGATTCGAATCATCAAGGAAAACTGTGTCGCTTACCCTTCCCGCAACGGGAGTGAGATCCCACTGAACAGAGACCAGCATGATCAACATGATCCCCCACCAGAAGATCGGCATAGAGTAGCCTGTTAATGAAACACCGATCGCAGTGTGATCGAAAATCGAACCACGTTTAACTGCGGCTAAAACCCCGACAGGGATCCCAACAGAAACCGCAAAAATCATAGCGCAAGTGGCCAGTTCTACAGTGGCTAAAAAGCGAGGTAAAAATTCTTCCCAAACACCAATGCGGCTTTTTAAGGAGATCCCTAAATCACCATGCATTATGCCGTTCAGGTAATGGAGGTATTGTTTCCAAAGTGGCTGGTCAAGTCCTAATTCAGCCATTAAGTATGCGTGTCTTTCTGGAGATAATCCGCGTTCACCCGCCATAATCATGACTGGGTCGCCTGGGATCATGTGAACGAAAGCAAAAGTAAGTAGCGTGATACCGATAAAGGTGGGGATCACGAGCCCGAATCGTCGGAGGATAAATTGCAGCATATCCTGAGTCTCTTTAATAATGCCGTCGACGGCTCTTAGTCCGCTTGGCTGGTCAGAAAAACAACGTTTTCATCTGCTCACAAATAACTAAATTTATCTGCATCTTCTGAACGTCAGAGGAGAAAACGCCCTCCGCTGCAAAGAGGCAACGAAGGGCATTTACAGATTAAAAACAATTACTTATCAATGTCTACGTTTTCGAAGTGGTGTTTACCTAACGGATCAACCACGTAGCCTTTTACTTCTTTACGCACAGGCTCAAACACGGTGGAGTGAGCGATGATCAGCGCAGGCGCTTGTTCGTTCATGACCACTTGAGCTTGTTTGTACAGTTCTACACGTTTGTTGTGATCAGATGTCATACGTGCTGGCTGGATCACGTCTTCAAAGCTTTGATTACACCATTTAGAGTAGTTAGAACCCTGTTTTTTCGCTGCGCAGCTGAATAAGGTCGCGAAGAAGTTATCAGGGTCACCATTGTCCCCAGTCCAACCCATCATCACCGTTTGAGGCTCGCCGCTCTTAGCACGTTTCAGGTATTCACCCCATTCGTAGCTAACCACTTTTGATTTAACGCCGATTTTCGCCCAGTCAGCTTGGATCATTTCTGCCATTCGACGAGCATTCGGGTTATATGGACGTTGAACTGGCATTGCCCACAGGTCAATTTCAAAACCTTCAGGGAAGCCTGCTTCCGCCAGCAATTTCTTGGCTTTTTCTGGGTTATATTCGGTATCTTTAATCGCGTCGTTATAACCCCACATAGTTGGTGGAATTAAGTTTTTCGCTTTTTGACCCGCACCTTGATAAACCGCTTGGATAATGGCGTCTTTGTTCACTGCCATCGACAGCGCTTGACGAACTTTCTGGTTATCCAGTGGTTTCTTTTCAACGTTGTAAGACAGGTAGCCTACGTTCAGACCTGGCTGCTCCATTAACGTAATTTCTTTATCTGCTCTCATGCGCTCTAAGTCAGCCGGATTAGGATACGGCATCACTTGGCACTCATTTTTTTGCAGTTTTGCATAACGCACTGACGCGTCAGGGGTGATAGAGAAGACTAAACGGTCAATCTTCGGTACTGCGCCCCAGTAATCTTTGTTCGCTTTGTACAGAATACGAGAGTCTTTCTGATACTGTTGCAGTTCAAAAGGCCCTGTTCCAATTGGGTTCAGGTCAACTTTCTCTGGGGTTTTTGCCTTCATCATTTGATCAGCATATTCCGCTGATAAGATTGATGCGAAGTCCATTGCCATATCCGCTAAGAATGGCGCTTCTGGGCGTGTTAATGTGATACGAACTGTGTTGTCATCGACTTTTTCAACTTTGTCGATAATTTTGTCCATGTCCATTCCCATAAAGTATTCATAGCTGCCGCCAGAAACTTTGTGATATGGGTGGTTTGGATCTTTTTGACGCATGAACGTATAGATCACGTCATCCGCATTTAAGTCGCGGCTTGGTTTGAAATCTTTATTGGAGTGCCATTTCACACCTTTACGCAGGTGGAATGTATACACTTTACCATCGTCACTGACTTCCCAGCTTTCTGCTAAGCCCGGCTCAATTTCAGTCGTACCCAGCTTAAATTCAACCAAACGGTTATACAGAGGGATTGAACTCGCATCATAAGTTGTTCCAGAGGTGAATAACTGCGGGTTAAACCCTTCAGGTGAACCTTCAGAACAATAAACCAGTGTTTTAGCCTGTACTGAGGCAGATACCGCTAAAGCAGCTAATGTTAAGCCTACCGTCAATAAACCTGTCTTTTTCATCGAGAGCGTCATTGGTAATGCTCCTGTGGTGTATGTTGTTTTATCGAATACTGAAATCCATCTTGGATAAGACAGATGCCGTATCTGTATTTTTTGTTATTCACTGTGCAATTAATCAACTGGAATACATTTCGTCAATAGCATTATTCACTGTAACAATTTCGCTTAAATAACATTTATTGGATTATTTCGGTGCAAATATAGCCTTATATGTTACGAAAATGTTTATTTCCTAGCGGTTATAACCAAAGAAACATTACTGGATAGATTTTTATAAGGACGTTAATTATTTGTATATTTGTGATTAAGTGCTGAATTACTGAGCGGAAATAGTGGGCAATACAAAAAACTGCAACATAAAACGCTAAATAGAATTCACATGAAACTATTTGTTAGCTGATTGTTTTGCATGTTTTTTATACTAAAAAAAATTGTTGGTGGATTTATATATCCTCTTACCATTTTCAGGGAATCGCGGGGGAAAATACCAATCACATTATGAAGGCTGGTTTTGATAGGTCGTCTGGTTTTGATAGGTAGACTTGTTTTGTTCCGAGCGCTTAGCTTAAAAGCAATGAAAAGCTTATTAATACGTAATGTGCATTAAATGATACGTAATAGTGGTAACTAAAAGGCGTTGGAAAAATGAGGGACACTGAAACGAAAAAACCCACCTCAATGAGGTAGGTTTTAGAATTTGGTCGGCGAGAGAGGATTCGAACCTCCGACCCACTGGTCCCAAACCAGTTGCGCTACCAAGCTGCGCTACTCGCCGAAAACGGTGTGAATAATACTGCCAAGAATGGGGATCGTCAACCCTATTTTTCGCTAAAACCGTTCGTATGCTGATAAAACCATCAAAATAGTATGGCTTCTTATTTTTACGTCTATTTTTGGGTAAAAAATAAGCGCTAAAAATATTTTAGCGCTTATTTATCCCAATCACTGGGAAGGTCATATTTATTCAATTATTTTCTAAATCAAAAATAACTGACTAAAAATCAGCCTATTGAAGCAGTGAAATATCTGCAACTTTTAAGAATAGCTCACGAAGCTGGCTTAACAGTGTTAAACGGTTATTCCGCACAGCAGGATCTTCATCCATCACCATGACGTTCGCAAAGAATTCATCCACCACTTCACGTAAAGAAGCTAACTCTACGAGTGCTTCTTGGTAGTTACGCTCCGCAAACATTGGCGCTAACTTATCTTGCAGTACCACAACGTGAGTCGCTAACTTCACTTCTTCTGGCGTTTTCAGTACAGACGCTAACACGCTATCAGCGAGTTTCTCTTCTGACTTACTCAGAATGTTAGAAACACGTTTGTTAGCAGCTGCCAGCGCTTGTGCTTCTTCTAAAGAACGGAAGTGAGTCACTGCTTTAACGCGCGCGTCGAAGTCAGCTGGCTGAGTTGGGCGACGTGCTAATACCGCTTGGATAGTGTCGATGCTGTAGCCCAGTTCTTGGTACCAAGAACGGAAGCGACCCAGCATGAATTCAACCACATCTTCCACGACATTTTTGTTAGTCAGTTTATCGCCATATAGACGTACAGCCTCTTGGGTCATTTCCACAAGATCAAGCTGATAGCCTTTTTCAACGATAATACGTAACACACCTAATGCCGCACGGCGCAGAGCGAATGGGTCTTTATCCCCTTTCGGATGCTGACCGATACCGAAAATACCTGCGAGAGTATCCATTTTTTCAGCTAACGCTAATGCCGCAGAAACATTAGTAGATGGCAATTCATCACCCGCAAAACGCGGTTGATACTGTTCTTTTAGTGCAAGTGCAACATCTTCTGACTCACCGTCATGGCGAGCATAGTGCATCCCCATAACACCTTGAGTGTCTGTGAATTCAAAGACCATGTTGGTCATCAAGTCACATTTAGCCAGTAAGCCTGCGCGGGTTGCGTGATTTACATCCGCACCAATCTTGCTTGCAATCCAACCCGCTAACGCTTCTAAGCGGTCAGTTTTATCACGCAGAGTACCTAGCTGTTGCTGGAACAGAACGGTTTCTAAACGAGGTAAGTTGTCTTCTAAGCGTTGTTTACGGTCAGTTTTGAAGAAGAATTCTGCATCCGCTAAACGCGGGCGAACAACTTTTTCGTTACCGGAAATAATTTGCTGCGGATCTGAAGATTCAATATTCGCCACAAAGATAAAGTTCGGCATTAACTTGCCTGCATTATCATAAACAGGGAAATATTTTTGGTCGCCTTTCATGGTGTATACCAGCGCTTCAGCAGGAACTTCTAAGAATTTCTCTTCGAATTTTGCTGTTAATACCACTGGCCATTCAACCAAAGAAGCCACTTCTTCAACTAAGCTGTCGGTTAAATCTGCTTTACCACCCAGCGCTTGAGCGGCTTTTTCTGCATCAGCAATAATTGTCGCTTTACGCTCAGCGTAATCTGTGATTACTTTACCGCGAGTGCGTAAAATTTCTGGGTATTGTTCCGCGTTATCAATTGTGAATTCAGCTTCACCCATAAAGCGGTGACCGCGAATAATGCGATCGCTCTTAATACCAAGAATTTCGCCCTTAACAACATCGCTACCCAGCAGTAATGTCACAGTATGTACAGGACGTACAAACTGAGTCTCTTTATCTGCCCAGCGCATTAATTTAGGGATCGGTAATTTTGCTAATGAACGGCTAACCATATCAATCAATAATTCGCTGACTGGCTGCCCTTTCATTTGTGCGCGATACAGTAACCATTCGCCTTTATCGGTGGTTAAGCGTTCTGCTTGGTCAACAGTGATCCCACAACCACGCGCCCAACCTTCAGCTGCTTTTGTTGGTTTACCTTCAGCATCAAATGCTTGGGAAATTGCAGGGCCACGTTTTTCAACTTCGCGATCTGGCTGAGCCGCGGATAAGTTTTCCACTTTCAGCGCTAAACGACGAGGCGCAGCAAACCAGTTCACTGCACCATGAGCGATATCTGCACCATCTAATTCCGCAGTAAAGTTAGCGGCGAATGATTCTGCAAGAGAACGAAGAGCCTTCGGCGGTAACTCTTCTGTACCGATTTCCACTAGGAAAGTCTGTTGAGTCATGACAGCCTCTTAGTTCTTATGACACATAGGGAAACCCAGCGCTTCACGAGAAGCATAATAAGCTTCTGCCACCCCTTTAGTCAGGGTACGGATGCGTAAAATATAGCGCTGGCGTTCTGTGACTGAAATTGCCTTACGGGCATCCAGTAAGTTAAAAGTATGAGCCGCTTTTAAAATACGCTCATAAGCTGGAAGTGGCAGAGGCGTTTCTAAAGCAAGCAGATATTGAGCTTCTTTCTCATACTCTTCGAAGCATTTGAATAAGAACTCAACATTGGCATGTTCAAAGTTATACGTGGATTGCTCAACTTCGTTTTGGTGATAAATATCGCCATACGTGGTTTTACCCAGAGGGCCATCACACCAAACGAGATCGTACACGCTATCAACGCCTTGAATATACATAGCAAGGCGCTCAAGACCATAAGTGATTTCACCGGTTACAGGTTTACACTCCAGACCACCCACTTGCTGGAAGTAAGTAAACTGAGTCACTTCCATACCATTTAACCAAACTTCCCAACCCAGACCCCAAGCACCCAGTGTTGGGTTTTCCCAGTTATCTTCAACGAAGCGGATATCATGGACAGTTGGGTCAATACCAAGTTCTTTTAATGAACCTAGGTACAACTCTTGGATATTGTCAGGCGAAGGCTTAATGATCACCTGAAATTGGTAATAGTGCTGTAGACGGTTCGGGTTTTCACCATAGCGACCATCAGTTGGTCGGCGAGATGGCTGAACATAAGCTGCTGCGATAGGCTCTGGACCTAAAGCGCGCAAACACGTCATTGGGTGTGAAGTACCTGCGCCAACTTCCATGTCCAGTGGTTGAACAATGGTACAGCCTTGGCGCGCCCAGTAATCCTGTAATGTCAGGATAAGACCTTGAAAGGTTTTGGTATCAAACTTTTGCATGTTAGATCCGCACGCGATACGTGAAATTTAAGAAAGTGACCAGTATACCCTTTGACCGCCAGATATACAGCAATGAATACGTCTGTAACCATTCTAAAAAGAAAAAAAATTAATTTCACCCCTTTAAAACTGTATTTTTATACAGTATAAAGATTCTATTCTTGCTCACAAGCTAAACATTATTAGAAAAAGGATGAAAAATGGAAACCTCACTCACTCGCTGTCATTGGGTCAACCAAGATCCCGAATATATTGCCTATCACGATAATGAATGGGGAAAACCCACCAAGGATAATCAAGAATTATTCGAAATGATCTGCCTCGAAGGCCAGCAAGCTGGGCTCTCTTGGTACACTATTTTGAAAAAGCGCCAAGGCTACCGAGACCTATTCCATCAATTTGATCCTGAAAAGATTGCCTTGATGGATGAAAAAGATGTAGAGCGGCTTATGCAAGACTCAAGAATCATTCGCAACCGATTAAAAATCAACGCGATTATTGCTAACGCTAAGGCTTATTTAGCCATGAAAAGCGAAGGAATAGATTTTTCTACTTTCATTTGGGACTTTGTGGACCACCAATCTATTGTGAATAAATGGACGGAATCTGCCCAAGTCCCTGCGGAAACAGAACTTTCTAAAAGCTTGTCTAAAGCACTGAAAAAACATGGCTTCAAATTTGTAGGTTCTGTTACTTGCTACGCCTTTATGCAAGCCACTGGGATGGTCAATGACCACCTTGTAAATTGTTGCCAGTATCGATAAATCAAAATTTATCGATGGAAACTGAATATATAACAACACAAATAAACTAAGCTTGGTCAATAAGATAACCCAAAAAACTAATTTATTACCTATGTTTGACATTTTATATGAAAAAGAACTGTAATTAAGCTATTGAACTCTAGGTGGGGGCGCGGTATGTTGGAAATTCCATTAACAACCTAATAAACAAATGTGAATAAATACAATGAATTTCTCTAAATTTGGTAATAAATTTGCTAAGAATTCAGGCATTTCAGTATTAATGAAAGACTTGAATGAAGGTCTCAGAACCCCCGGCGCTATTATGCTTGGTGGTGGGAACCCTGCTCATATTCCTGAGATGGATAAATATTTCCAAGATCTCCTCGCTGAAATGTGTGCCAATGGGCAATTGACCGATACCTTGTGTAACTATGATGGTCCTCAAGGCAAAGATGCCATGTTGAAAGCGCTAGCAGCAACTCTAAAAGCGAAACTAGGCTGGGATATCAGCGCGAAAAATATTGCGCTAACAAACGGCAGCCAAAGTGCGTTTTTCTATCTATTTAACCTACTTGCTGGTCGCTTTGAAGATGGTATCTCTCGTAAAGTGCTTTTCCCAATTGCCCCTGAATATGTGGGTTATGCGGATTCTGGACTTGATGACGACCTTTTTGTGGCAAATAAGCCGCAAATTGAATTTTTACCTGATGGACAATTTAAATATCACGTTGATTTCAACACTCTTGAAATTACTGAAGATATTGGCGTTATCTGTGTATCTCGCCCAACCAACCCGACAGGGAACGTGATCACCGATGAGGAAGTTCTGCATCTTGACCAATTAGCTAAGCAACACAATATTCCATTATTGATTGATAATGCGTATGGCGTTCCCTTCCCCGGCATTATTTTTAGCGAAGCCACACCATTTTGGAATGAAAATGTCATCCTGTGTATGAGCTTATCAAAACTCGGTCTACCGGGAACTCGCTGCGGTATTATTATTGGTAGCGAAGAGTTGATTGGTGCCATCAGTAATATGAATGGCATTATTAGTCTTGCTCCGGGTGGTATCGGTCCAAGCATCGCACTTGAAATGCTACAGCGTGACGATTTATTTGAATTATCTCAAAATGTTATAGGACCATTCTATAAACAGCGCGTTGAAGAAGTCATTAAGATCATTCGCCGCTATATCCCTGAAGATAAATGCCTTATTCATAAACCTGAGGGCGCCATTTTCTTGTGGTTGTGGTTTAAAGACCTGCCAATTAGTTGTTTAGAACTTTATCGCCGCTTAAAAGCACGTGGTGTATTGATGGTTCCGGGACATTACTTTTTCCCAGGACTTGAAGAAGATTGGCAACATGCCCATGAATGTATGCGTATGAACTATGTTCCTGAGCCGGAAAAGATTGAGCAAGGGATTCAAATCCTTGCTCAAGAATTAGAAAAAGCCTATCAAGAATCTGAACGCTAAATCTAGCTGCAGGGTTAAAAAAAGCCCTTTCCATGGAGGAAAGGGCCAAAATTAGCGAGAACTCCATAATTGAAATCGAATATATTTGTACACGACAAATCTTATTCGCGGTTATTAAACCACTTTTTCAATATCAGTTATGGCTAGAACAAAGACCAATTACGCCCTTATATAGACGGATACTTTTTCTCCATATCTTATTCCTTCCTTTATTCACAATCATAATGCCCAAAATAAGATAGCTAATAACTGCGGCGAAATAATGCGTAAAAACATTGCTAAAGGGTATACCGTGGCGTAAGAAAGTGCCGGTGCTCCGCTGGTTGGATGGATATTATTTGCAAAAGCTAATGCTGGTGGATCTGTCATAGAGCCAGCCAATACACCACATAGGCTTAAATAATTCATTTTTCCGAAAATGCGTGCAACTAAACCGGTGATAAACAGAGGAATAAAGGTAATTAATAGCCCATAGCCAATCCATGTGAGCCCATCACCTTGAATAAGAGTTTCAATAAAACTCCCTCCCGAATTCAGCCCGACAACTGCCAAGAACATCACAATTCCAAGCTCTCTCAACGCTAAGTTGGCACTTGGTGGCATAAACCAATACAGTCGTCCAATAGTACCTATCCGTCCAAGGATCAAGGCAACAACTAATGGTCCGCCCGCTAAACCTAGCTTCAATGCAGCAGGAAAGCCCGGCACAAATATCGGTAACGAGCCTAAAACAACCCCCAAACCTATCCCAATAAATACAGGTAACATCTGGACTTGCTGTAATTTTTGTTTCGCGTTTCCGAGTAAGGCAGTGACTGCTTCAATTGATTCAGGACGACCAACAATATTGAGGATATCACCAAATTGCAGTGCGGAATTGTTGTTTGCCATCAGGTCAATCCCAGTCCGGTTCAAACGAGTTACCACCACATCATACTTCTGCTTGAGATTCAGTTCTTTTAAACGTTTACTTAGTACGGCATCATTAGTCACAACCACTCGGACAGAGTGCAATACAGAACTTGAAGTTGATAATGAAGCTTCAACCTCCTCACCAAGGATTAGGCGGACTTTATTTAAGTCTTCTCTTTGCCCAACAACATGCAGTAGATCTCCCAGATGTATTTCTGTCGTCGGTTGAGGCACCATCAGCATTTCCCCACGCTTTAGCCGCGAGCAGACAATATCTTCGCTGCCTAACATAGGAATATCTTGCATCATCAAGCCATCAAGATTGGTATTTCGCACCGCAATGTTCATCGTTTGCAGTGAGTCACGATGCTGAACGTTCGCACTATTAAACTCCGCGGCTTCTTTATCTACCGAGATACGAAAGATAATACGAACGAGCCACATCACCAGCAAAATACCGCAAATCCCCATTGGGTAAGCCATCGCATACCCCATTCCCATTTGTCCGACCAAACTCGGATCAGACCCTAAATCAGATAGAATTTGCTGCCCAGCCCCTAACGATGGTGTATTCGTGACTGCGCCCGAGAAAATGCCCAAAATAATAGGTAAAGGGATATCTGCGATTTTATAGATAATAGCAGTAACGACTGCCCCTAAAATAACCACCATCAAGGCAAATCCATTGAGTTTTAAACCAGAAACACGCAAAGAAGAGAAAAAACCGGGTCCAACTTGTATCCCGATGGTATAAACGAAGAGAATCAAACCAAATTCTTGAATAAAATGCAGCATGTCATTATTGAGAGACAAGCCATAACTTCGCGCAAAATGCCCAACAATAATTCCACCAAAAAGAACCCCGCCAATCCCTAAGCCCACGTTGCGGATTTTCCAATTACCTATCCATAAGCCTAGTGCGGCAGCTAATGCTAATAAACTGACTGTAAGCGCTAATTCACTCATAGACCGCTATCCTTTTGACGACAATGAACCAAAATACGGGACATACGGAGTTATTACATTTGCAACTGAATCGATTGTGCCAAATAAACACAGAGGAAGTTGTGTGATAGAGCACAGTTCACAGCAATTCAATTATGCATTTTCATACTTTAGTTAAAAACAATTTAATTGCTAATTATTAACATCACCGACATAAAATAATACAAAAAAGAGCTATTATTCTGAGGGTATCTTAAATAATAATAGAGTTGCTCGATTGTGAATTTTTAGTTTTTAGTTATTATGATCTCTGATTAGGCAAAATTCATTTAAATGCAGGTCAACATATATATGCCAAGCTTGATTTTTTTTAGGTCGTTAGCATTTTCCACATTATTGACTCTTACATTAAGTGGGTGCTCCAGTATTATGACTCATGCTGGTCCTACTGATAGCTATTATCCTGGGACAAAAAATAGCGTTGATATGCTGCAGCATGAAGATACTGGCTGGGTAGTTAAGCCGTTGCTGGTTATTGATTTACCATTTACTGCACTCATGGATACATTATTAATTCCGATGGATTATATGCATTCAAACAGTTCACAAGAGGCAGACTCACCAAAAAAACGTGTAGAACAGCTTGATAAACAGCGACTTGATAAACAATCATCTGACAAGCTGCAATCTGATAAACAACCGCCAAAGAACCCTCAATGATTTTCCTATATTAAAGTAGCTTATTGATGCTCTAATCAGGAATAT
>NZ_JAERJY010000055.1:0-20605 GCF_018257375.1 Providencia sp. JGM181
GACAGCTTGAATATTACTATAATGAGTAATAACAATTTCTCTCATTTCTGATTATTTTGTTTAAACTATAGTAAACTACCCAGTCACGTTTTTGCATACTCAGCCGAGCGAGAGGTAGCACTCTACAAGCTCGACGTAAAATAATGCGTATTTCCCTTTAACTTTATTGATAATTTCGCTGAAAAAAGAATGCCGACAACCAATCAACCAACTTCAAATAAGTATGTGTATCTTTGGATCATTGGCTATGCCATTGCCTGGATCCTTGCGAGTTTCTTTTTTGACCCGACCGTTCCTTACGATACGGTCGAAGCCGTTAACTGGGGAATGAATGGTGAGTGGGGATCCCCAAAAAACCCGTGGTTTGTCGGTACGATGATGTGGCCTGCCATCCATTTGGGGATTTCTTATAGTTTTTATTGGTATTTCAGCCATTTTATCGGTATTGGATTTGGGTTACTTGGGGTATGGAAACTTGCCTACCGGTTAGCAGGGCGCCGCGACCTTGCATGGTTTGCGATGCTGATGATGAATTTATCAGGTGTCATTAATTTCGATATTATTCCTTATAATGATAACTATATTTTAGTGACATTCTGGCCTTGGGTGATTTATCTCTTCCTGCGTGCCGTCGAAGATAACCCACTGTGGTGGCTACCTTTTGCTTTAGTTGCCGGCCTGGCAACAATGGGGAAATACTCCACGCTAGCTTTAGTTGGCTCCGTTTTCTTGCTCACCCTTTTTGTGAAACAAGCACGCCAAAGCTATCGTCATCCGGTGTTTTATCTAGCGATAGCACTGTGGTTTTCGATGATCTTGCCAAACTTCTTCTGGTTGATGGCGAGTGATTTTTCAGCTGTTAAATGGGTAGATTCGCAAATTGACCCGGGTTTTAACTTACACACCACGGAAGCTGCGTTAAGTGTGTTTTACCCGCTGATTATTGCTGCAATTATCTTATATTGCTGTGGCGGAAAAATCGGTTGGCCGAAAGCCTTATCGAACCGCATGGCAAACTTCATTATTTTATTTCCATTAGCCGTGATTTACGGTTGGTTCTCGTTCCATGATGGTGGGCGAATTACTGAGTGGTTACAGCCATTTATGATGGCCTGTGCGCCTTTATTTGTCGGCTCAATCACTGTAATGCCGAAAAAGTCACTGAAAAAGCCGTTGATTGGTTTGGCGGTGGTTGGCGTCTTAATGGTATCTGGCTATCTCGTTGTTCAAGCAGGAAATATTCGCGGAGCGGGTCAGAAATTTATTGGCGTGAAAACCTTAATCGCTGAAGGTGAACAACGTTGGTATCAACGTTACGGAACACCAGTCAAATATGTTGGTGGTGAGGATAACCTACATCAATGGTTTATTATCTATGCCCAAGATAGACCGCATGTTATCCAGCCTTGGACGTTAGAAAACCATATGCCACCGAATGTGTACAATCGTGATATCACTGAAGCAGAAATTCGTGAGCATGGTGCTATTTTATTAGGGCGCAAATATGATGATTGTGCCCACGAAGATTTCGCCAAAGTACGCAAGTTCTGGCCTCAATTTACGATTGAAAAAGAAGATGTGATTTATCGCTCTGAACCGGATGCTGAGCCGAAAACTATGTGTTTTGGGTTTATTGCCCCAGAGAAAAAATAAATCTTTTATGCAGTGAAAAAAATAATTAAGCGGTCAAATGACCGCTTAATTTTTATGGGAGATAGGTTTTAGATAATGCGCTATATGGGCTATAACTCGGTGCGCAGCTGTTGGAATACAGTATCGGCTTTAATGCTATCCATTCTATTATCTACGCTTTTTATCTCATTTTGCCCTTTTCCATAACCACCAATTAAACCGGGGTTTGTTGGACCAAACAGCGTAAAATTCGGTTTATCCAGCGCGGCGGTTAAATGGCTTAAACCTGTATCGACAGAAACTACTGCCTTTGCGTCTGCAATCTGTTGCGCGACTTGTGCCAGCGTTAATTTTGGTAAAACTTCAACAAAATCAAAACCCTCAGCTAGTCTCATGGCTCGTTGATGCTCATGCTCTGCACCCCAAGGGAGCTTCACTCTCAGCCCAGTTTCCTTCATTAACTGAATCAGTTCACGCCAATGAGACTCAGGCCAATGCTTATCATCGCGGGTTGTGGAGTGCAAAAACAGCACATAGGGTGTTTCAGTTTCGTCGGTTGATTGCAAGAAATGGCGAGCTATCGCGTAATCTCCTTGGGTCCTAGGGCAAGTGTATCCGAGGCTTTTAGCAAATAATTGGCGAATACGCTCCACTGCATGTTGCTGTTTACTAATGGAATAACGATGGTCGTAGAAGAAGCTAGCAATCGGCTCGCGGATACTATGGCGGTCATAACCATGTTTAGAACCGAGAGCAAGGCGAGTGACTAGCAACGCACTCTTAAGTAACCCTTGCGCATCAATCACTGCATCGTAGTGGGTTTCCTGTAGTTGGCGACGAAATGCTGCACGTTCGGCACGAATTGGCGCAGAAAACCAATTTTTTCGCCAACGACGGATTGCCACAGGGATGACTTTATTCACCGCACTATGCCATGTGGGGATTTGAGCAAACCCCTCTTCGACCACCCAATCAAATTGGATATTCGGTATTGCTACCTGCGCATCGGTTAATGCAGGCAGAGAGTGCAAAACATCTCCCATAGATGATGTTTTTACTAATAACACTCTCATTATTTAATACCTATATTTAAACGCGTGAGGGCATCCAGTACCATTTGCGGTTGAATATCAATTAAGCTCTGATGATAGCCACTTTCGCCGTCACCTTTACGCACTTTGTGGTAACCCGTAATCAGGCGGATAACTTCCGCTTTATCGGACAGTGGTGGAGTAAAGTCAGGGCTGCTTGGGCCATAGAGTGCGACTAACGGTTTATCGAGAGCCGCAGCTACATGCATTAAGCCAGAATCATTACTCACAATGGCTTGGCACGCATCAATAAGATTAACGGCTTGTTCTAACGACGTTTTTCCTGCGAAATTGAGGCAGTAATGACGAGCGTCATCCGTTAAATTTTGGCGGATTTCTTCACCTGCTTCATGGTCTTTTTGAGAGCCAAATAACAGAACTTGGTAGCCTTTCTCGCTAATTAATTTCTGGGCGAGCGCCGCATAGTGATAGTGTGGCCAGCGTTTTGCGGGACCAAATTCAGCGCCTGGGCAGAAACCAATAATTGGACGAGAAAAATCAATATTAAATTGACTAACAGTATCGCTAACTTGCTGTTTATCAGTGACTAATTTAGGCCATAGAATTGGGGCGGGAATATCATTGGCAGATTTGATGAGCTGCTTGTCATACGCTAATGCTACATAGCGTTGCACCATCAGCGGAAATGCTTGTTTATCTAATGGGCGTAAATCATTGAGCAGCCCATAACGCATTTCACCACGCCATCCCGTTCTTTTGGCGATTTTTGCAAAGAACGGCACCAGAGCAGATTTCAATGAATTAGGTAAAACAATCGCCTGATCGTACCCATTTTTCCGCAAATTGATGCCTAATTGACGACGTTCGCCAATTTCGAGCTTTCCATGGCCTAATGGCATGGAAATCGCTTCAGACACTTCGGGCATTTTCGCCAATAACGGACGGCACCAATCCGGTGCCATCACATCTATCTGAGCATGAGGATGCAGCGCCTTGATCGTACGATAAAGGCTCTGTGACATCATCATATCCCCTACCCATGAGGGGCCAATCACGAGTATTTTCATAGACTCAGTTTTCATAGGTACGGTTTTCATAGGCGCTGTTTTCATAAAAGACGATTACGCGTCTTTATTCAGCCATTGCATATATTCGGTCACGCCTTCAGCAACGGTTTTAAATGGTGCTGTGTAACCTGCGGCACGTAATTTAGTCAGATCCGCCTGAGTGAAGCTCTGGTAGCGGCCTTTTAATTTTTCTGGGAATTCAATGTACTCGATAGAGACATTCTTATCTTTATGGAATTCAGTGACGGCATCGGCAACGGCTTGGAATGATTCTGCGCGACCTGTACCACAGTTGAAAATGCCAGAAACGTTATTTTCCCAGAACCATAAATTCACCGCAGCCACATCGCCAACGTAGATGAAATCACGGCGGAAAGTGTCGCTGCCTTCAAACAGTTTCGGGGTTTGCCCTTCATTAATTTGTTTGTTTAAGTGGTAAGCCACGCTCGCCATGCTGCCTTTATGGTTTTCATTTGGTCCATAAACGTTGAAATAGCGGAAGCCACACACTTGAGACTGAGCTTCAGGCATGATGCTGCGGACATATTGGTCGAATTGGAATTTAGAGTAGCCGTATACATTCAGTGGTTTTTCAAATTCACGTTCTTCGATGAAATTATCGCTACGTCCGCCGTATGTCGCTGCGGAAGAGGCATACAGGAAGGGGATTTCACGCTCTAAACAGTAATGCAGCAGTTCTTTAGAAAATTGATAGTTATTATCCATCATATACTTACCATCCCACTCAGTGGTGGATGAGCAAGCACCTTCATGGAAAACAGCGTCAATATCGCCAAAATCATCACCCGCAATAACGCTCACGATAAAGTCTTCTTTATCCATGTAATCGGCGATATCGAGGTCAACAAGGTTGGCAAACTTAGTACCATCTTTCAGGTTATCCACCACCAGAATATCGGTGCGACCCATTTCATTCAGGGCTTTAATAATATTGCTGCCAATAAAACCAGCTCCGCCAGTGACTACGATCATCGTGAATACCTCAAGTGGGTTAAGAATAAATAGATACAAAATTGGGGTCTATAATAACACCTCTTTGTGCAGACAACAGTATATCGACCAGATAATTGTCCTAGTTGTCATACCTCTTTAAAGGGCATTATCGTGATCTTGCCTACAAACTTAACTTATTTGCTCACCAGATATCGCTAGTTCTAGTGACTATTATTAAACTCTGTAAACAACTTCTTTACAGGAACAAATCATGTCAGAACAATTTTACCAGCAGATTAAACAACAATTGGTGCAAATAGAAGCTGAAGGCTTGTTTAAACATGAGCGCATTATTACGACCTCTCAAGACGCGGATATTGAAATCCAGGGTGGACAGCGCGTTATTAACTTCTGTGCAAATAACTATTTAGGCTTAGCCAATCATCCCGCGCTGATTGAAGCGGCAAAACAGGGTATGGATAGCCATGGCTTTGGTATGGCATCGGTTCGCTTTATTTGCGGTACCCAAGACAGCCATAAAGTTCTTGAAAAGAAAATCGCGGATTTCCTTGGAATGGAAGATGCGATCCTTTATTCCTCTTGTTTTGATGCCAATGGCGGGCTTTTCGAAACGCTACTGGGACCAGAAGACGCCATTATTTCTGATGCGTTAAACCATGCTTCCATTATTGACGGTGTTCGCCTGTGTAAAGCCCAGCGATATCGCTACAGCAATAACAATATGACGGAATTAAAACAGCGCCTTGAAGAAGCGAAAGCTGCGGGTGCGCGTCATATTCTGATTGCGACTGACGGTGTTTTCTCGATGGATGGTGTGATTGCTGACCTGAAAACTGTCTGTGACCTTGCGGATGAATATAACGCATTGGTCATGGTAGATGACTCTCATGCTGTTGGTTTTGTTGGTGAAAACGGTCGTGGTAGCCACGAGTATTGTAAAGTGATGGGGCGAGTTGACATCATTACTGGCACACTCGGAAAAGCATTAGGTGGTGCATCGGGTGGTTATACTGCCGCCAAAAAAGAGGTTGTCGAGTGGTTACGTCAACGCTCTCGTCCGTATTTATTCTCCAACTCTTTGGCTCCTGCCATTGTTGCTGCGTCCATTAAGGTGATCGATATGATGACCGAAGGGCAAGAGCGCCGTGAGAAATTGTGGCGTAATGCGGTGTTATTTAGAGAAAAAATGACTGCCGCAGGATTTACATTAGCAGGCGCCGATCATGCCATCATTCCTGTGATGTTGGGTGATGCCAAAATTGCTCAGCAATTTGCTTCAGAACTATTAAAAGAAGGTATTTATGTCACTGGATTTTTCTATCCGGTAGTTCCGCAAGGACAAGCGCGAATTCGCACGCAAATGTCTGCTGCACACAGCGAAGAGGATATTTTACACGCTGTTGATGCATTCACCCGTATTGGCAAAAAGCTTCAACTAATTTAGTTATAAATTTGATTTTCTTATGAAATTAATGCAGTTGTGAAATTAAAGTGGTCATTAAATTAATGTAATCATAAATAAAAGGTCGCCTATGAAAGCACTGTCCAAATTAAAAGCAGAACCAGGTATATGGATGACAGACGTTCCGAAACCGGAACTGGGACACAATGATGTGATGATTAAAATCCGTAAAACCGCCATTTGCGGTACGGATGTTCATATCTACAACTGGGATGAATGGTCGCAAAAAACGATTCCAGTTCCGATGGTGGTGGGTCATGAATATATAGGGGAAATTGTTGAGATTGGGCAGGAAGTTAAAGGGTTTAAAATTGGTGACCGTGTTTCTGGCGAAGGGCATATTACCTGCGGTCATTGCCGTAATTGCCGAGGTGGGCGTACCCACTTATGCCGTAATACCATTGGCGTCGGTGTAAATCGCCCAGGATGTTTTGCTGAGTATTTGGTGATCCCAGCGTTTAACGCCTTTAAAATTCCAGACAATATTCCCGATGAAATTGCAGCAATTTTTGACCCATTTGGTAATGCGGTACATACGGCACTATCGTTTGATTTAGTGGGGGAAGATGTGCTGGTTTCGGGCGCAGGTCCTATTGGTATTATGGCGGCAGCAGTTTGCCGACATGTTGGTGCTCGCCATGTGGTGATCACTGACGTGAATGATTATCGCCTTGAATTAGCGAAAAAAATGGGTGTCTCCCGCGCGGTGAATGTGAGCCGTGAAAATCTTAAAGACGTCATGAATGAACTGGGCATGAAAGAAGGCTTTGATGTGGCGCTAGAAGTTTCAGGGGCGCCCGCTGCTTTCCAAACTATGCTAGATACCATGAATCATGGTGGCAGAATTGCGCTATTAGGTATTCCTCCATCATCAATGGCAACAGACTGGAGCCAAGTTATATTTAAAGGTCTGTTTATCAAGGGAATTTATGGGCGTGAAATGTTTGAAACTTGGTATAAGATGGCGACACTCGTGCAATCAGGCCTCGATTTATCACCAATCATAACTCATGAGTTTTCTATTGATGACTTCCAAAAAGGCTTTGATGTGATGTGCTCAGGGCAGTCAGGAAAAGTGATTTTAAACTGGGATTAATGCAGAATTAGCTTATGAGTTTAAAGGGTTTATTGGCGAAGGCCTTTAAACCCTTTTTTATGTTTAGTCTTACCCGTTATGGTATTTTCTTTTCTGTAATCAGGGGCTGTAGGGTTTTATCTTGATAAATGGCCTCGACCACAAACATGAGTAGCTCAATGCCCTGAAGTCGGGTGGTTGGGAGTTCGATATCGCATACGCCTAACTCTGCGGGACTGACTGATTTTTCAGGTTGCTCCGCAGCATCGTTGGTCAGTTCTGGCTCCGCAAGAGTTGGTGTAGCATCATCAGAATCTACCGTTGTTTTAGCCGCTTCATGAGGTTTTGCCTCTGATTTGAATGGCATTTTTGTCTCTGGCTTTGTCACTGGCAGAGTTGGATTAACGCCTTCAGGTTGCATTCTGAGCGTTTTACGTGGTTCGCCAGTTGCTGGCTGATAGCCGACCAGTGAACTGACAGGCACAAGCTCAATATCAGAGGGAACCAGTGGAATAAATTTTTGTAAGGCGCGCACGGTTGATGGATGCGGGTGACCAATAGCCACCGCGCTGCCATGTTTACGCGCGTAAGCAATGGCTTTATTCAACTGTGTACGGGTTTCTTCTTCAGATTGATGATTATCGATAAAAATATTGCGCTTCGTAGAGGGAACGCCAAATTCTTTAGCTGCATTCAATGCTTGTGTATTGCCAATCGTGACGCTATCCAAGAAAAAGAGGTTCGATTGCGACAGCGAGCGCATCACATTGCGCATCCCAGAAAGGCTGGAGGTCATCTCGCTACCCATATGGTTATTCATTCCTTTAGCGTGAGGAACTCGGCTAATGGCATTTTTGATGATGCGGTCAACTTCTTCAGCACTCATCGAGGGTGTCAAAGTGTCTTTTTCGAGAGGTTGTTTACTCAATGGTTTCATGGGCATATGGATTAAAATATCCCGCCCTTGCTGATAGGCGGTTGCCGCGACTTCAGCACCATGAGGTGAGTTAGGTAAAATAGCAATACTGATGGCGGCCGGTAACGCTAGGATTTGATTATCTTCTTTGGCTCGGTAACCGAAATCATCGATGACAATAGCGAGTTTGGCGGCACTCGCCTGAGAGCTGACCAGGATAAGGAGCAGGCTAATCAGTAATTTCATCGGCGAGTGTCTTAACATAATTATTTTCCTAACTTTTTATAGCCTAGCATTTTATAGGTAATGTGAAAGGTGGTTGTGCTACCTTCCTAGCCATGGGCGAGGGTTGACGGTTTTACCTTGTCGGCGAATTTCAAAGTAAAGTGCAGGGCGTTCTTGACCGCCACTACTTCCCACTAACGCAATTGGCTGACCTGCGCGGACTTCTTGTCCCACATTTACCAGCGCACTTTGGTTATAGCCATATAGGCTCATATCCCCTTTACCATGCTCAACGACAACAACCAAACCATAACCTTGAAGCCAGTCAGCGAGTAGTACACGACCATCCGCAATAGCCTTAACTTGGGTGCCTTCATTTGCGGCGATCACCATCCCTTTCCAACGTAATTCGCTGGAGATCACATCTCCATAATTATGTAGGGTGGAACCGCGTACTGGCCAGATAGCTTGGCCTGCAGGACGACCTAAACCGCCTGTTCGAGACATAAGTGATTGTTCACTTTCAGATGGCTTATACGTGGAGCCTTTCTGTTTGGCTTTCCTTTCCTTTTCAGCTACTTGAGCACGAATTCGCGCGGCTTCACGAGCTTCACGCTCAGCGCGTGCTTTGGCTTCGCGTTCTGCTTTAGCAATTTTGTCGCGTAGTCTGGCTTCGTTCTGCTTTAAGACCGCGAGATTTTTTTGATCTTCTTTTAATGAGCTTTCTAATACGGTTAAGGTTTTTTGCCGTGACGCTTGCGCATTATCGAGCTTTTGTTTTTCTTGCTGCTGGCGTGTGAGCGTTGTTTTCTGCTCAGCTTGCTTTTTTTGCTCTAATTGTTTCTGTTCGTGCAGCTCTTTGGTGGTTTCTTCTAGATCAAGAATATTTTTTTCACGAGCTTGGTTGAGGTAACCATAATACGCAAGAATTCGCTCTTCCCGTTGACCTTCTTCACCCTTTAAGAGTAGTGATAAACCTTGGTGTTTACCAAGTCGGAATGCAGCATCTAACTGCTCAGCAAGTAGTTTTTCTTGCTCATTTTTTTTCTTTTGCAGCCGACTGATATTGCTAGATAAGGCGGATATTTCTTTATCTAGCTGTTTTAATTGGTTTTGTGTTAGGTGCAAATCACGGCTTGCTGCTGAAATACTTTGTTCTTGCTCTTTAAGTTGCTGAAGGAGATTACTTTTTTTAGTTTGCTGTTCTTTAACGCTTTTTTCTTTTTCAGCAATGCTTTTTAGCAGGTCATTTAATTGACCTTTATTTTCGGTGATCTGATTCGCGAGCGCGACGTGAGAAGGCGCCAAAGTGAATAACCCCAAACCAAGCAGGGCGGGGATCATTGCCTGACGAACAAAAAACGTCTTTATTCGATGGGATGTATGGGCCATTGTGATAGATCACCTCAATTAAATGCAATAACTGATTATTTCATCTGCAAGTCGTGCTTTCCAGTGTTCTCTTAAAAATAGTCATAAAAACGCTTAAAAATTAAGAATATTGCTATTATACCATTTGATACTAAGTCAAATTATAGGCGTATTATCACTGAATTTTACTGTATATACTCTATTTAGATGGGAATTAATTTAGCGTCAAAGTCTAGTCGGAGCATGTTTATGTTAAAATGCCTGCGTACAGCTTTGAGAAAAAAATTCTTTTTTCAGTAAAAAGGTGTTAACTCTGCGAGTGTTTTCGCAAAAAAGACATTCTAGTTTGCGCTAACTGGCTGTAATTAGCTCAGCACAAAGGTATACTCTGAACCCTTTGATATTCGTTTTTAACTAACGGGAGTAATTGCCCCCCATGATCCAAGAAATCATGCAATTTGTCGGTCGTAACACGTTTGTTAGTCTGACTTGGATAGTGTTATTTGTTGCCGTGGTCGTGATGACCTTCAGAAGCCTATTCTCTAAAACTAAAGTCATTGCGCGCACTCAAGCGATTACAATGATCAATAAAGAAGAAGCAGTTGTTGTGGACTTACGTACTCGCGAAGAGTTCCGCAAAGGGCATATTATTGATTCTATTAACTTAACACCATCTGAAATTAAAGATAATAATTTGGGTGAGCTGGAAAAACATAAACAGAAATCTGTGATTATGGTTTCTGCAAGTGGAATGGAAGCAACTAAACCTGCTGAACAGCTTGCTCATCATGGCTTTGAAAAAGTCTTTGTCCTGAAAGAAGGGATCGCTGGTTGGGCGGGTGAAAACCTACCACTGGCTCGTGGTAAGAAGTAATTATCCGGCACTGTAAAATGTGCCGGCAACTGAATATATCTCGAAACTCTAATATGGAAGTAAGGTAATTATTATGTCAGAACAAAACAACTCAGAAATGGTATTTCAAATTCAACGTATCTACGCAAAAGACGTTTCATTTGAAGCACCTAATGCACCTCAAATCTTTCAAAAAGAGTGGCAGCCAGAGATCAAATTAGATTTAGATACTTCTTCAACTCAGCTAGCTGAAGGCGTATATGAGGTTGTTCTGCGTGTGACAACTACCGCTACTCTGGGCGAAGAAACTGCATTTCTGTGTGAAGTTCAGCAAGCGGGTGTGTTCTCCATTGATGGTATCGAAGGCACTCAAATGGCACATTGCTTAGGTGCATACTGCCCGAATATCCTGTTCCCATATGCGCGTGAAACTATCACGAACATGGTGGGTCGTGGTACTTTCCCACAATTGAACTTAGCGCCAGTTAACTTTGATGCACTGTTCATGAATTACTTACAGCAGCAACAAGGTGAACAAGCGCAGAACCCTGAAGTTCAATAAGGTCGCTTAATGAATACTGCTTCAATGACAGTGATCGGTGCCGGCTCGTACGGCACCGCTTTAGCCATTACTCTTGCGCGTAATGGTCATCAGGTGGTGTTGTGGGGGCATGACCCAGCACACATCCGTAAATTAAACCAAGAACGTAGCAACCAAGCATTTTTACCTGGTGTTTCTTTCCCTGATAGTTTATCTCTCGAAACGGACTTAAAAAGCGCCGTTGAAGCGAGCCTGAATATCTTGATTGTGGTACCTAGCCATGTATTTGGTGATGTGCTCAAGCAAATCAAACCGTATCTAAAAGCGGGCTCCCGCATTATTTGGGCAACCAAAGGGTTAGAGAGAGATACCGGGCGTTTGTTGCAAGATGTAGCGCGTGAGGTATTAGGAAACGAAATTCCTCTGGCGGTGCTTTCTGGCCCTACCTTCGCCAAAGAGCTTGCAGCTGGTCTCCCTACGGCTATTTCAGTCGCCGCATCCGATAGCCAATTTGGTGATGATTTACAAAAATTATTCCATTGCGGTAAAAGTTTCCGTGTCTATAAAAACCCTGACATGATTGGTGTGCAACTCGGTGGCGCAGTAAAAAACGTTATCGCAATTGGCGCAGGGATCTCCGATGGTATGGGCTTCGGGGCAAACGCACGTACAGCGTTGATCACTCGTGGGTTAGCTGAAATGAGCCGCTTAGGTGTATCACTGGGCGCTGATCCATCCACATTTATGGGTATGGCAGGACTTGGCGACCTAGTGTTAACCTGCACCGACAATCAATCCCGTAACCGCCGTTTCGGTATGATGTTGGGAAATGGTGTCAGTGTGGAAGAGGCGGAAAAAGAGATTGGGCAAGTGGTTGAAGGCTATCGTAATACCAAAGAAGTGAAAGCCCTTGCGGAGCGTGCCGGTGTTGAAATGCCAATCACGGAACAGATTTATCAAATTCTCTACTGCAATAAAAATGTGTTAGAAGCCTCCCAAGCATTGCTCGGGCGTGCAACTAAAGATGAAATTGCAGATATGCCTAAGTTACCAAGCTAATAATAATATAGAAGAGAGCCATTATGTCGCATGAAGAACTGGATAGAATTTGGGGTTACATTAAGGAAGAAGCCAAGGCGCTTGCTGACTGTGAGCCTTTGCTTGCCAGTTTTTTTAACGCGACATTACTGAAGCATGACAACCTCGGTAGTGCGCTTAGCTATATGTTGGCGAACAAGTTGAGTTCACCGATTATGCCCGCAATGGAAGTCCGCGAAATTGTGGAAGAAGCATATCGTAATGACGAGCAGATGATTTTCTCTGCGGCGATGGACCTCTCTGCTGTTCGTTTACGTGACCCTGCGGTTGATAAATATTCTACGCCACTGCTGTATTTGAAAGGTTTTCACGCCCTACAAGCCTATCGTATTGGGCATTGGCTATGGGGTGAAGGGCGTAAAGCGTTGGCCGTTTATCTACAAAACCAAATTTCGGTCTCTTTTGGGGTCGATATCCATCCAGCTGCCCGTATTGGCTGTGGGATCATGCTCGACCACGCGACGGGGATCGTGATTGGTGAGACGGCGATTGTCGAAAATGATGTGTCTATTCTTCAGTCTGTTACGCTAGGCGGTACCGGTAAAACCTGTGGCGACCGTCATCCTAAAGTACGTGAAGGGGTGATGATTGGCGCTGGCGCTAAAATTCTGGGCAATATTGAAATTGGTCGCGGCGCAAAAATTGGCGCTGGCTCTGTAGTGCTGCACCCAGTTCCTCCTCATACCACAGTGGCGGGAGTTCCTGCGCGTATTGTCGGTAAGCCAACAAGCGATAAGCCATCGCTGGAGATGGATCAAAACTTTAATGGCAACGTTGATGGTTTTGAAGGCGGGGATGGGATTTAGCTGGTGAAAAAAGTGCAAGATTCGAGTTCAACTCAGTTTGTTGAGCTACTTAGGTGCCGCTATTCTCAGCTAAGTAAGAAACATTCACCTGTCTTTTTAGAAGTAGACTTGCTTAAAAATCTCGATCAGTATAATAGCCATTCAGATGGATTAACTGATGTCCGTAATATTGAAATAGAGAATTAGGCATCATATTAAGATTAAAAAACCAAAGGAGCTTAAGCAGCTCCTTTGTTGTTTTAGTCTTTCAGCAGTGCACCCGGATACCCAAGCTGGCGCCAAGTTTCGAAAACTACAACGGCGACCGAGTTAGAAAGATTCATACTGCGGCTTTCTGCCAGCATCGGGATACGAATTTTCTGCTCGATTGGCATATTGTCGAGAACATAAGGCGGTAGACCGCGGGTTTCTGGTCCAAACATCAAATAATCATCTTCCCGATAGCTCACATTGCTGTGGCTCGGCTTGCCTTTGGTAGTCAACGCAAATACACGAGCGCCTGTTGGCGACTGATTATTATCAGGATTTAACCCTTCACTTTCTAAGAATGCGTAATAGTCATGATGATGTTTGATATCCGCAAATTCGCTGTAATCTAGCCCTGCACGGCGTAAGCGTTTGTCATCCCAAGTAAAACCGAGGGGATGGATCAGGTGCAGACTAAAGCCTGTATTGGCGCATAAGCGGATGATATTCCCAGTATTTGGTGGGATTTCAGGTTCGAATAAAACAATATGTGGCATAACGTTAACGGCTATTGGTCGGGATGAAAAAGATGATGCAGAGTTTACGCGCAAATTTGGAAAGATGCATTAGTTGTGTAGGTATGAGAGTGAAAGGCGAGCGGGTGGCTCGCCATTCGATTAATACTGGTAGACATAATGATAATCGTCAGATTTTTCATCAATGCCATTAAGAATGGTGCCAGTAATTTCAATATTATTTTGCTTGAAATGTTTAAGTGCGCGTTCAATTTCTTTAACGGTATTCACGCCATAATAGGCCACTAAAAGTGATGTGCCGGTATATTTTCCGATGATAGCGGGATCTGTAATCGCAAAAATGGGCGCAGTATCCAACAAAACCATGTCATATTGATGTTTAACTGAGTCCAATAAATGCTTAAATTGCTCGCTCATAAGCAGTTCTGAAGAGTGCGAGGTGCTTTTCCCTCGACTAATAATGTCTAAATTCTCAATAACTTGTTGGTGTATCGAGACTGGATTTTCCCTATGTTGGGATAAAAACTCTGAAAGCCCAGATTTATTTTCTAGCCCAAATGTTTTATGGATATGTCCTTTGCGTAAATCAGTATCGATAAGCAGAATTTTTTTACCTGCATTGGCGAGGACGACAGCCATATTTGCAGTAATAAAACTTTTTCCTACATTTGGGGATGCACTTGTCACCATCACAATATTATTGTCTTGGTTCATAACAGAAAAATAGACACTTGTTCTTAATGAACGAATGGACTCTATTGCCATATCTGCTGGTTTTTCAATGGATAGGGGCTTTTTACTTTCGCGATACCGTGATTTTTTTTCATCCAACGAGAATGGAACGGCGGCATAAACACGGAGGTCTAGCGCCTCGAGATCTTCCGTGTTCTTAATTTTATTATTGAGAAGCTCTTTCCCGATCACAAATGCACAACCTATTACGAGACCCAATAAGGAGGCCAGCGCCATGATTAAGCTTTTCTTGGGAGCAATGGCTGCGGGATAAGATTCTGCGGAGTCAATAATTCGCACATCGGCAGTGATCCCTGAATTCAGCACACTGAGTTCGCGTTGCTTGGTCACCAACTGATTATAAATAGCTTGCTCGGATTCAACATCACGAGTTAAACGAATAATTTGCTGCTGGGTGTTTGGCAGCTGTTGAATGTTTTTGCTGGCTTTTTCTTTCTCAAGTAGCAATTTTTGGCGTGTATCGAGTAAGGCTTGATAAGCCGGGTGGCTGTGGGTATATCGTTGTTGAAGCTCCACTTCTTTAAAAGTAAGCTCATTTAGCCTTTCTTCTACATGCAATGCACTCTCAAGTGCAGATTTGGCCTCTAGCGTTAGGTCAATGGACTCATTTTGTTTACGAAACGTATTTAACTGATTTTCATAATGATCGAGCTTGTTTTTTATTTTTGGTATGTAATTATCTAGAAAAATCAACGTGTTGTTTGTGGCTAGTTTTCTGTGTTCTCTATTTTGATTAATATAATTCTGAATAACATTATCCAAAATCTCGATATTTTCTCGTTGATTTTCCCCTTTAATTGTTAAGTTAATGATACCAGAGCCTTTACTGGCTTCATTCATACTGAGACGGCGTCGCAAATTTTCGATAGCAGAATAACGATCATTTTTTATTAAGGTCAGTTTTTCCCCACCTTGAGCTGTAGATGAATCAATCAATAACTGAATTTCTCCCTGCTCTAAAGGGGTGCCAATTTGCCCATGATAAGTTTGGCCAGCAAGATTTAATGTATATTGGTGACTATCTAGAAAGGTTAACGTGGCGGGCTGGCCGATTAAATCTGAAGGCAATTGGTACTTTGCAATATGAACAGCGGCCGCATCACTTAGAAATCTGGAAAATATCTTTGAAGGTAAAAGCCGAATATCTAAATTCAAATCTGACACCGTTTCGCCTAACACCATTCTGGATTTAATGACTTCAATTTCTGAATCGATTTGCCCGTTATTGCCGCCAAAAAGCATTCCATCGTTCATTTTTTCTAATAGTGATGCTTGGTTTACTTTATCGTACTGTAATGTAGCATTCGCTTGGTAAATAGGAGAAGCGAGCCAGCAATACACTCCGGCACTTAAAATGGCGGCAATAGTAAACGTCGCTATCGTTAGCGTGTTAGATTTCAGTGTTTTTAATATAGCGAATAAGTCGATTTCATCGATGTTCGGCACATGTTTTTTTTCTGTATTGTTCATAGAGTTAGTTTTTAAATAAGTTTAAATAGAGTCTAAATCTTTCCTTGCCACGACTCGGCTGCTTTTTCCATAAGCTGATAAACATGCTCAAACATCTCCTCGCTATGTTTATAAGGATCTGGGATTTCGGTTTTATCCAGCCATTCACCGAATAACATGACTTTGCCTCGGGTTTGCGGAAATTGCCGATAAAGTTTTTGGGTATGAGTGTTTTCCATTACGAGGATCAAATCCGCCATCTGGCATAAATGCCCGGTTAAACGACGAGAACGATTCTCCTCCAAAGAGAGGTGATGGCTTTTTGCTATATGACGAGCTTGAGCATCAGCCCGTTGATTCTCCAGCGCAATCAGCCCTGCGGAGTGGATCATTTTTTGGGGGAAAAGCTCCTGCATTAAACGCTCCGCAGTGGGTGACCGGCAGATGTTCCCCATGCACACGATAAGAATGTTATTGAACATAAGTATTTGATTAAAAATAAAATTACCATGCATGAATACGCTTAGTCCCTTCGGCAAGCTGGTTGTATGAGGCGATGGTTGGCAGTAATTGGGTGATTAAACGGTTCCACCGAACAACGGGTGCTGCTGTTACATAAACAAGGTCATAAGGTTGTAATTTAAATTCAGTTCCCATCACGAGTGATGTCGCATCGGAGAGGTCGAGTTGATAAATTTCTGCCATTTTAGAAAGGGGGTTTTCGTCTTCAGAATCTGCTATTGGTGTGGGTTTATGCGTTGACCGAATGACAAAAATCCCTGTTGCACTTGCGGTAGTTTGGCTGAGCCCGTTGGCTTTACTTAGCGCTTCAGTGATGCTCATTCCTGCACGGTCGATAGTCAATGTTGATGGTTTCCCCACTTCTCCCATCACAAAGACCTTTTGCGCATCATTACGGGGAACATAGAGAACATCGCCAGATAGCATTAAGTAGTTTTGGGTTAAATCACCGTATTGGATTAGAGATTGCAGCGAGATTTTTATCTCTTTGCCTTCGCGGGTGAGGATCACATTGTCCCAGTCCGCTTTTTCGGTTAACCCGCCTGCGGTATTAAAGGCTTCTAAAATAGTGAGAGGGACATTAGTGATGGGCAAGGAACCCGGCTTAGTCACTTCGCCAGACACATAAATTTTTTGCGAACGAAAGGCGGCAATGCTGACATCGATTTGTGGTGCTTCAAGGTAAGCAGCTAGTCGGGTACTGACTAATTTCCTGATTTCACTGATTGTTTTACCAAGAACGGAGACTTTTCCAATATAGGGATAATAAATGGTGCCATCTGCGTGAACCCAATTCCCTGAATCAGCAGCGCTGCGATAGGAGCCCGCGGGGATAGTGAGTTCAGGGTGATTCCATACGGTAATTGCCAGCACATCACCCACGCCAACACGATAGTCGTAATCGGCTAGCTGCTTTTCAAGCTGAGGATTAGATTTTGCAATCACGGGGGCAACTTGCATTTCACTTATCAGCTTAGGGGAGATAGGGTAAATATCCACAAGCTGGTTGATATCTTGCTTACCAGTATCAATAACCCTCTTTCCTGATGTGGAAATATAGGCTCCCGGGACGAGATGACACCCAGAAATTAGGATGCTCATTGTGATAGTTATGAAAAATTTACTGAACATGATAATAGCCCTAATCAGGATGGATAATGGTAATTTTTAGCAATCGAAGTTACACGACACAAAGTCAGCTCGGGATAATAGTTCAGTTTTAAATAAAAAACCAAATAATTCATCCAAAAATCGATGTTATATAAAAATATAATAAAACAAAAAATGATATTGATGAGATGGATGTTTTGTGAGTGAGAGGTGGTTTGAGGAATAGACCAGAAGCGAACTAGGAAGTGGGTAGGTTAACTGTATGGTGAGAATAGAGTTTGAGGGAATAAAAAATGGAAAATAAAAAGGCGAGCTAGAGGCTCGCCTAATTGATGCTATATCAAGGATGATTTAGCTTTGATAACCGTTAGGATTCATAGATTGCCAGCGCCAGCTATCATCAACCATATCTTGTACAGAATATTGAGCTTTCCATTTCAAATCGTTGAACGCTTTTTCAGGGCTAGACCAACATTCAGCAATATCTCCAGGTCTTCTCGCAACAATTTTATATGGAATTGGCTTATTAGCTGCTTTTCCAAATGCAGCGATCACTTCCAGCACGCTCGTACCTTTGCCAGTACCGAGATTATAAATATGTAAGCCGGATTTTTGGCTGGTATGTGTTAATGCTGCAATGTGCCCATCGGCCAAATCCATAACGTGGATATAGTCGCGAACCCCAGTGCCATCTGGAGTTGGGTAGTCATTGCCGAACACCATAACTTCTTTATGGCGACCGACTGCAACTTGAGCGACATATGGCGCGAGGTTATTCGGTGTACCTTGTGGATCTTCACCAATTAAGCCGGATTGGTGAGCGCCTACAGGGTTGAAGTAACGTAATAAGGTCAAAGACCATTCGCTTTCTGCGATATGTAGGTCAGTAAGTATTTGTTCTACCATATACTTACTGGTGCCATATGGGTTGGTGGTGCCACCAACTTTGGAATTCTCAGTCAGAGGGACTTCTTCAGGGTCACCATACACGGTCGCAGAGGAGCTAAAAATTAAGCTTTTAACACCCGCCTGACGCATACTTTGTATTAAAACTAAGGTGCCATTCACATTCACATCATAGTATTCAATAGGTTTTTCGACAGATTCACCGACTGCTTTTAACCCCGCAAAGTGGATCACTGAGCTAATGGAATGCTGAGCAAAAATGGTGTCCAAAATGCTTTTGTCACGAACATCACCTTGATAAAACATCGGTTTAGTTCCCGTGATGGTTTCAATGCGATTAAGCACTTCAAGGTTGGCATTATGAAGATTGTCTAAAATAATCGGCTGAATACCTTGTTGGATCATTTGTACGCAGGTATGGCTGCCGATATAGCCAAGACCGCCGGTGACTAATACGCAAGAGCTGCTCATGGTTGCATCCTGTCTATATATTCCAAAATTGAGATTATGAAAAATGGGTTTTATTTAAACTCATATTGCACAGTATTGGCGATACCTTGTTCCAAAGTAACAGGTGGAACAAAAGAGGTATTTCCAATGTAATTGGATTTAAATTGTGTACGAGCACAGAATTTTTTTACACGAATACTACTCACTGGGAATTCTTTGCCTGTCAGTTTAGAAAGCACGTCGAAACAGTAGCCACCTAAAATCCCAACTGGATACGGAATGCGGATATTGGATTTTGGCTTATTAAGGGCACCACAAATGACCGTCGTTAATTCGTTCATGGTAAAATCAGGCTTATCGATGTAATTGAATACATGCTTTCCTTCGGTGAAGGTGGTTGCGAATGTAATAAACGCTGCAATATTTTCCACATAAGCCATAGATTTTTGGTTATTACCAGAACCGATCATTAAGAATCGACCAGACGCAATTTGGCGGAATAGGTTATAAACGTTACCACGGTTATTTTCACCAAATACAACGGTCGGGCGAATAGTGACTAAGATGTTATCCGCAGATTTTGCCTGCCATGCATCGTAAACGTATTCAGCTTCTAACTTAGATTTACCATAGTGGTTAAATGGATGATATTCGCCATCTTCCCCGGTTTCTTTTTCAACGAAGCCATAAACAGCAACCGATGAAGTGAAAACAATATGTTTGATACCCAATTGTTCAGCGACATCACAGACGTTTTTAGCACCATCAACGTTCACTTCATAGTAAAGGCTGATAGGGTGAACGTTATCTTTGTGTTTTGCTGATAGGTTGATAATAACGTCACTACCTTTCAGAGGCTCGATAAGCGTTTCAGGTTTGGTGACATCACCAAATTCCCAATTTTCAGGATGGGTTTCACTTTTTTCAATATCAACAATTTTGAAATCGATATTCTTAGATTTTAGTTGGTTTGACAGACGTGTTCCGATAAAGCCGGAACCACCGATGATAGTTAGCATTAATTATTATCCTTGAACTAATTTAATGTATTCATGTGCGACAGATTCAATATTAAATTGATGTCGCGTATTTTGTGCACAATCATAATAGGCTAAGTAGTTTTCTGATATTTCTGTCAATGCCTTAAGTAAGCTGTCCACATCATTATTCACTAATAATCCATTACTCTTATTATCTGAAGGATATATAAGTTCAGAACACCCACCGACATTACTTAAAATTAATGGTAAGCCGGCGGAGCCTGCTTCTATGGCTGACATTGGTAATCCTTCGCTGTCGGAACAAAGAACGAAGATGTCAAAATCATAATAAGCATCAAAATTATTAATTTCGCCTAAGAAGAATATATTTTCATGTTTATCGGAGTGTTGTGATTTCAAATTTTCAAGCAGAGGTCCATCACCAACTAGATAAAAATCTACAGACGGTGTTTTTTTCGCTGCTTCAATAAATAAATCAGCTCGCTTAGGATGAATCATTCTTCCTACAAAAAGAGCTTTTAATCTATTATTTACTTTTTCTTTTCTTTTTAACGGAGAAATTCTGTTTTTTATAACAGAGATTTTATTTTTACTTATTCCGATGATATTAATGGCTGTC
>NZ_JAERJY010000056.1:0-20496 GCF_018257375.1 Providencia sp. JGM181
ATATAAACGAGAATTATTTATGACACTAAACAACATCGTTCCAAAAAAACCGTTTAAATTTGGGTTAGGGTGGCAGATTCTAGTTGCGCTTTTTTTAGGTGTTATCGTTGGTGCTTTACTGCATGAAAGCGTGGAATACAAAGATTGGTTAATACTGAATGTTCTCTCTCCCGCCGGTAAGATTTTTATTCAGTTAATCAAAATGATTGTGGTACCTATCGTCATTTCGACCTTGATTGTGGGGATCGCTGGTGTCGGGAATACAAAACAATTAGGCACATTGGGTTTCAAAACGATCCTTTACTTTGAAATCATTACTACCATTGCCATCATTGTGGGTATTTCGTTTGCCAATATCTTCCAACCAGGTGTGGGCATTGATATGTCTCAGCTCACTCAAGTGGATATTTCTCAGTACCAAAAAACGACGCAGGAGGTTGCTAGCCATCCTTCAGGGATCGTGAATACTTTATTATCTTTGGTACCGAGCAATATTTTTGCTGCCATGGCGAGTGGCGATATGCTTCCTGTTATTTTCTTCGCGGTTTTATTTGGTTTAGGATTATCTTCTCTACCAGTAGCAAAGAAACAGCCACTATTAGATGTTCTGCAAACTTTTTCTGAAACCATGTTCCGCGTGACTAACATGATCATGATGTATGCACCAATCGGGGTGTTTGCATTAATTTCCGTCACCGTTGCAAACTTTGGATTTACTTCACTGGTTCCTCTGCTGAAGTTAGTTATTTTGGTTCACTGTGCGATTATTTTCTTTGCTGTTGTGGTGCTCGGAATTGTTGCACGTTATTGCAAAATTAATATTTTTACTCTGATGAGAATATTAAAGGATGAGTTGCTGCTTGCTTATTCAACCGCCAGCTCTGAAACTGTACTTCCTCGTATTATGGATAAAATGGAGAAGTATGGTGCACCAAAATCTGTCACCAGTTTCGTTATCCCAATTGGTTATTCATTTAACTTAGATGGTTCCACCTTATATCAAAGTATCGCTGCCATTTTTATTGCTCAGCTATATGGTATTGAGCTGTCATTAGGGCAAGAGCTTATTTTAGTCTTTACCTTAATGATCACGTCAAAAGGTATTGCAGGGGTTCCGGGAGTTTCATTCGTTGTCTTGCTGGCAACGTTAGGCTCTGTGGGGATTCCATTAGAAGGTTTGGCATTCATTGCCGGTGTTGACCGTATTCTCGATATGGCAAGGACTGCACTTAATGTGGTTGGTAACGCGTTAGCTGCCTTGATTATCGCCAAATGGGAACACAATTATGATGAGAAAAAAGCCCGAGAGTATGAGGAAAGTTTTTAATTAAAGACTAAATATCTAGGCTCTTCTTATTTCTAACCAAAGCCATCTTTAAAATATTAAAGATGGCTTTGAATCAACCTATTCATCGTTGATCTCCCCTCACCCAGTCTTATGCTAATCATTTTAGCATTCAATCGGTTATGCTAACATTACCTAAAATCAGTTGATTAATAGAAATAATATCTATCCTTATCAAAAAACGATTTATTAAATATTTTTTATTGCGTTATTATTTCATTCTACTGCTGATATTTGTACACTATTAGATCTACGATTGATATATACTCAATGACGGCCTGCTAAGCGATAGCCTCTTACTCAAAAACAGAAATTGATGAAAATATGCACAACCTAGTGAAAAATAATTTCTTATTAAAATTTATTGCTTTATTTTTGTTCTTTACCGCTATTCATTATGCAATGGGTTACCACTTTAAGATTTTCTACGTCCTAGCCATCACAGGAATATTAATTGTCGTTAATGACTATCCTAAAGTGTATAAAGCCATTATTGCCATTTATACCCTAGTGGGTATCTGCTATCTACCTGTAGGGTTACTTTACGGCTATCCTGATTATAATATCTTTTCATCTTTTTATTATACGGATAGCGAGGAAGCTAAAGGCTTTCTTAAAAACATCAATTACAAGTATTATTTATTATCAATTCTTCTCCTGTGCTTCAGTTATTTCATATTCAAATTGAAGTTTAAAGTGAATAAAAAAAGCAAATATGTTTTCTCTGCTATTTTTTTGATAATCACCGCGATATCCCCTATTAAAGCTATTTCTGAAGGAAGCTGGCGGTTACTTTTAACATCTGGATTACCTGAGTATCGTTTCTTTACTGAAAGCCTCTTTTACCTAGATTATTTACAGCAAGAAAAAAAATCTATTGAAGGTAATGATACCTTTGAAACAGTCACCTCCAATCCTAAATATCATGTTTATGTCATTGTTATTGGCGAAAGTGTTCGCCGTGACTTCATGCACAGTTATGGTTTTCCAATAGAAAACACCCCTTTTACCGATACAGTAAAAGGCTATATATTCGATAATTATATTTCTGCATCAGGTTCAACCAACCTTTCGTTGTCAAATACCTTATCTTTATATCCAAAAATGCAAAATAATATTATTTCTCTCGCAAACAAAGCGGGTTTCAAAACTTTTTGGATTTCGAGACAAGGTACTTACGGTAAACATGATGGTCCTGTAGCATCAATCGCCAAGCGTGCAACACATGCTTATTTTGTAGGTGGAAGTGCATTCCTCGATAATAATGTTATGTCTCAAGATGCCCCTGTGGTCCCTAAGTTTATTGAATCCTTAAAGCAGCCGGGTCAACATAAACTTATTGTGGTGCATTTAATTGGTAGTCATTCACCATTCTGCGATCGGATTGATAACACTTATGAGCAATTTCATATAAGTGACAAACTCTCTTGCTATATTCAATCTATCAAAAATACGGATGTCTTGTTATCTCAGATACAACAGCTACTTATAAAACAAAATACATCATGGTCTATGCTTTATTTCTCTGACCATGGGCTGTCTTTTATCGATAATCAAACTGATCTGATACATGGTGATAAAACACGGCAAAATTTTGAAGTCCCGTTTTTTATTACATCATCTGATTCGACTCAACGAGAGGTTATTTCTGCTCGTCGAAGTGCAATGAGTTTTATGACATTATTCTCTCAGTGGACAGGAATATCAGAGAAGAGCATTTCTCAATCATGTCCAATGATTTCTAATCAAGAATGTGAAAATCAAAATACCGTCATTAATTTTGATAAAGATTCAATGAGCTTTGAACGGCTCAATCATGACGAAAAAAAATAAAATACCATTCAAAGGCGATAAATTAACTCAGTTTATCGCCTTTTTAATAATTACTTTTACGTAATTTGAAATTTATTTTTTACTTATGTGATATTTCCTCGCAAGATTTTATTTCATTGCTACGCTAAATATACACTTTAATTTAGGTCATTCTTTATTTGGATTAGCAGCAATGAATCAAGTTAGACGCTTTCTTTTATTCTTAAAAGTTTTACAGCACCTAATGATTATCTTTGTGTTTACGCTGTCATATTTTCTGTTTCAGAATTGGCTATAATTCGATAAAGTTGAGCCCAAACCAAATCCCCCCTTTTCGAGTAAAGTAATAACCCGACTATTTAGGGGGAACTGATGAGAAGTTATTTGGATGAGTTTTACATACGATACTTAAATGAATTCTTCCGTGTTAAAACGCCGCATCCATCAAGATAAATTTAGGCTCAGCTCTTTGATAGTGGTTAATCATCGGTACTAATCGTTGGAAGTGTTCAGACGCACAATGTGAATCTAATGCAGCACGATTCGGCCACTCTTCAATAAAAACAAAATGCCCAGGATCCTTTTCATCAATATAAAGATCATAAGCGATACATAGCGGTTCTTTCTTTGTGGCTTCAACAAGTGCCTTATAGAGTGGTAACACGATTTCTACCGCTTCCGGCTTGATAAAATCTTCAGCAATGACTTTTAGCATGGTAATCCTCTTTATTTAACTTGTTAAAATTCAAATCAATCCCTTTCAACTAAGCGAGCTTCAAAAGCTCTTATTGATTCAGCTTAACATCCACATTTCTAATTATCTGCGCTAATTTGGCCTTATCATCATCAGAAAGATAATCATGGTATTTTTCAACAAAGCGCTGGATTCGCTCTGCCCCAGCAATAATTTTCCCTGCGGCTTTATTGATGTCATCTTGATGGGTATTCATGTTGAGCCTCATTAACCTGTGCTATGACAAAGAAGGTAGCATGCGATTGATAAATGATCATCAAATAGACCTTTAGTGGTATATGGGGATTACTGAAAACAGATATTGTCGACGGACTGAGCTACTGAAAATACAACGTAAAATTGAGGATATAAATGACCGACAAAGAAAAAACCCGCTATATCTTTCGATATAGCGGGTTCTTATTTGGTGCCGGCTACCGGAGTCGAACTGGTGACCTACTGATTACAAGTCAGTTGCTCTACCAACTGAGCTAAGCCGGCTAATTTGGCGGAGAGATAGAGATTCGAACTCTAGGATGGTTACCCATCGGCGGTTTTCAAGACCGCTGCCTTCGACCGCTCGGCCATCTCTCCATGGGGCGCGATTATGGAGGAATCCCGGGGGCTTGTCTACCCCTGATAGTAAAATAATTGCATTTTTTTGTTCGTTTGACTAATCTTCACTCAATTGTTCTCTATTGCCCTAAAAAAATGCTAATATCTGTGCAAAATCAGTGTCTATAACGTACCTAGGCGTATGATTTTTAATCTGATTAATCTAATTTGCCAGTGTGACGGCGTGGGACTGTATGTACAAACAATCATTATTAAAACCGAATGTTCTTTCTCGCATTTTTATTGCCTTTATTGTGCTGCTCGTCACAATGCTGTCGTTGTCCCTCTATAATTATTATCACGCATGGATGTTAGCGCACCAAACGGCCATCAACACTCTCGCTAATCGACTCGCTTATCAAATTGAAGATTATCGCTATCAAGCGGGTCACATCTATAAGCTTGCCAATGATAAAACTACACCTGACTCTGTTAACGACATTTCCGTGACTGAAATGCGCCACGATGTTTATTGGCTAAGTAGCAATAACCAGACCATTGATTCCATTGTGTTTGGTCTCAATAAACCAAGCAGTAAAGTCTTAGCGACAAAGCTCGCAAACTATATGGAGATTGTATGGGGGGCACGGAATGAATTTAACTCCATGTACTACCTTAATGGTCAAGACAACTCCTTAGTTCTGGTAACTACCCATTCCATTCTAAAACCAGAGTTACGCTATAAAGAAAGCTATTTAACGCTAACGGCGGAAGATAAGCGCTCTGATATGATCACCCAATCGACATTATTAGATCGCCGTGAAGTTATCTCCAATATGCAGAAAAATGCGCAGGATAATGTTTACTTCTATACCTATCGTTTAGTCTTTAACTCGCCAGGGCGCCTTAGTAGTGTGATCTCCTTTGATATTTCTATCAATTCAATCCTCCCCTTTACATTACAGGGTGATGATATTTCGATTTCACAGCGACCAAACAATCAAGAAAATAGCCAAGCGGCCAGCGAACTCGTTGGCACCAGCCTGATGCTATCTCAACCCATTGAAGGCACTAATTACCAGATTAGCTATACCCTTTCTCTGAAAAGTATTATTTTCGGGGTGCTAAGTTACAATTTTTGGTTAATTACCTGCATGATTGCGGTCAGTATTTTGGCGCTGATCACCACCATGTTTATCCGCAAGCGAATTATTTCACCCAATGCTTCAATGCTGGATGAGCTCCAGTTTAAAGATGCCCTCAATAATGACATTCTTAACCATATTTCTTATGGCATCCTAGTCTTTGATTTTAATAGCAATAAAAAATTATTAAGTAACAGTATCGCGAATCACTTATTACCGTCTATGGATCTGATACATATCAAAGAAATGGCAACCGATCATAATGATGTCATTCAAGTTTCCATAGAAAACAATATCTATGAAATCATTTTGGTAAAAAGCTTAATTAAAGAAAACACCATTTTGTTTATCATCATAGATAAAGATAAAGAAGTTCTGACGCAAAAACGCCAAGAAATGGCTACGCGTGAGCATCAACGAAATATTCAACTTAGAAAAGTGGTTTTCGAAAATATTTGCCAGGAAATTCTACCCGCTGTTAACCAAATTGATGCCAAATTTAACCAATTAAGCTCTTCACTTGGTGAGCCTAAAAATCCATTATTATCTGAAATTCAAAACCAACTGTTTTATATCAATAATTGGTTTAGAAATATCGAACTTATTAGTCAATTAGAAACTCAACAGATTGAGTTTAAAACAGAAAAATTTGCTATTGGTCAGATGATTAACCAATATCTTAAACAAAATTTAGCACATTTAAATCGAAAAGGACTTTCGTTCTATTTTTATAACAACATTAATCCTGACTCATTAATTGAAAATAACCCGGATTATTTCCAGATTTTATTCCAATCAATTTGGGAATACTCAATAGAAACTACAGCCTTTGGTAAAATTACCGTTTCAATTGACTATATTGAAGAAAAAAGTGAAGTTTCTATTGATATAAAAGACAGCGGAATTGGGTTAACTCATATTGAATTGAATAACTTGCAAAGCCCATTCACAGGGAAAGCACAAAGTTCAAATCAATTTAAGCGTTCTGGCATGACCTTTTACCTCTGCAAATTATTAACGAAAAAAATGCAGGGAACATTTAGTATCAAGTCAAGTGATGCCATCGGTAGCCATTATCAAATTAAGCTCCCCGCGCAACCCCAGATGCAAAGCCATGAATACCCTGCTCTGCTTGAAGATATGTATATTCGCTTGAATATTCAGAATATTGATACTCGTCGCATTGTTAAACAGACCTTATCGCATTATGGTGCAGAGTTTCTTGATATCGATGAGAGCTCACCACATAGCCACTGGGATCTCTTGATCGCCGACAATGATGACGTTTCCTTTAATAACATAATTAAAATTAAAGGAAATCTATCTTCAATAAATTGTATTAACCCAAATTATATTGAAGTTAACTACAATTTCGCGGATGAACTTATCGATGCTATCTCATTATTGATAGAACAAGCGAATGAGACAGAAGATAATAATGAATCCAACCTATCTTCATCACTCGTTCTACGAGAAAATAACTCTCAGTCGAATAATTCTGTCGATAATATTATTTCAGGCTATCATTTAATTCTGTCGAAGAGCGATTATAAAGATTTGTTTATCTCAACAGTACCGATAGATATTAATAAACTGTATAATAGTGAAAGTGTTGCGAATTTAACCGAATTAAAAGACACTGCACATCGTTTAAAAGGAGTTTTTGCTATGCTTGAATTCCATTATCTTCATAAACTTTGTGAAGATTTGGAACATTACATAGCAGATGAAAACGGATTTGAAATAAAAAATTGCATTAGAGAACTGGATGTCTCAGTGAAAAGACTAATGCCAGAAGGTAACCAATAATATGAATAACCTAAATGTCATTGTTGCCGATGATCATCCTATTGTTCTTTTCGGTATCAGAAAGTCGCTTGAACAGATTGAATGGGTAAACATCGTCGGTGAATTTGAAGATTCTACTTCTTTAATTAATAACTTAGCGCGCCTGAATGCAGACGTTCTGGTTACTGATTTGTCTATGCCTGGCGATAAATACGGCGATGGTATTACATTAATTAAATACATTAAGCGTCACTACCCTGACTTATCGATTATTGTCCTCACCATGAACAATAATCCGGCGATCTTAAGCGCTATTCTTGAGCTTGATATTGAAGGTATCGTACTAAAACAAGGTGCGCCTGCTGACTTACCAAAAGCGCTAGCTGCCTTACAAAAAGGGAAGAAATTTACCCCTGAAAGCGTCAGTAAATTGCTTGAAAAAGTGAATGCTAGTGGATATGGCGATAAGCGTTTATCACCAAAAGAAAGTGAAGTGCTACGCTTATTTGCAGAAGGATTCTTAGTCACTGAGATTGCTAAAAAACTAAATCGCAGCATCAAAACCATTAGTAGCCAGAAAAAATCAGCGATGTTAAAGCTGGGTGTTGAAAATGATATCGCACTGCTGAATTACCTTTCATCAGTCAGTATCGACAATTCCCCTTCTGAATAATCGTTTTTTGGCGCTAAAATAGAAGCCCGTTTAGGGCTTTTATTTTTTCTATTCAATATGTTAACTGTTTAATAAATAATTTATTCACTCATTAGGTTTAACATATTTCACCAACGACTCCCGTAGCACACTGATCGATGTAGGCTTCGAGAGACAATCATTCATACCCGCATCAAGACAACGCTGCTTCTCTTCTGCCATCGCATTTGCCGTTAATGCTACAATAGGCTGCCTAAAACCTTGTTCTCGCAACGTGCGCGCCAATTGATAACCGTCCATATTGGGCATATTCACATCAGAAAGAACAATGTCCGCATGATTATGCTCAAGGAATTTCAACGCATCTAATCCATCGACTGCCGTACTTGTCATAAAGCCAATGCTTGTCAGCTGCTCTGTCAATAGCATTCGGTTAATAGGATGGTCATCAACAATTAAGACTTTAAACGTATTCAAATCTGCATCGGCATCTTCAAGGTCATGGTTCTCTAAACTCTCTTTAGTACCTTGAACCAACTTAACAATGATTTTATCAATCAACATTGGCAGCTTATCGAGCTGATAAGTGTTATAGAGCCAATTACTTGGTTGAGTTTCAAATAATTCACCTGAATATAAACTACTGAGTTTCAGCAAGTTTCTATTCTGTAAGGCAACACTTTCTTGGGTATCCGTAATCAACAAGTCATACGTCTCATTGATATCAATGGATGAGCCCGTTACCACATTAAAATGATGGTGTTCGAGCAATCTTACAAGAAAATCAATTAAGAATGCATTTTGGCCCGTCACGGCGACACGGTAATTTTTTCGGTACTCAGGAATAACGGGTTCTAAATATTGCTGGTCATAGAGTGGAATGCGGATCGTAAACGTACTCCCCAGCCCCGCTTGAGAATCCACACCAATATCACCATCCATCAAGTTGATGAGTTTCTCACAAATAGCGAGCCCTAACCCTGTCCCTTTGTGTCCATTATTTTGATCGTATACTTGGAAGAATGGGTCAAATAATTGCATAACCACTGCTGGGGTCATTCCAATCCCCGAATCTTTGACTTCAATTTTTAAATAATTTTCATCTTTCCAAACATGCAGCATCACAAAACCAGAGTCTGTGAACTTTATGCTGTTATTCACAATATTGGAGATAACTTGTTGTAGGCGCACTGGGTCGCTAAGCATCATGTCTGGAATGTTCGGCTCAATATAAGAGTAAAGTGACACTTGTTTTTTAGTTGCTAAAGGCACGTAGTTAGCAAGGACATAAGCAAATACATTGCGGCAATTGAATAATTTATTTTCTATTTTTAATTGTTTGGATTCAATTTTGGAGAAATCCAAAATATCACTGATAATCTGCAACAATAGCGATGACGAATTATCCATTGTAGAAACTAATCGAAGCGCTTTATCTGATAAATCATACCGTTGCAATAACTCAATATTACCGATGATCCCATACAACGGTGTTCTTAATTCATGGCTCACCGTGGCTAAGAACATCGATTTCGCTTGGTTCGCCTGATCCGCTGCATCTGCGACATCCTGCAATGATTTTTCCATCTGCACACGAATACTAATGTCGATCAATACGCAGATAGCCACATCTTCATTTTGATAACGTGAATTCACAAAACTAATTTGTAGATGGGTGCCATTCGTTGCAACAACATCAATATAGTTGCTAGATTTTTGACGAATAATCGTCAAAATTCGCTGTTTATCATCTTCACTCAGTAAACGGAAATAGTTATGTGCGAGCTCATTACTCAGAATATTGCCGCCATCACTTAGCCTTAGGATAATGATCCCAACAGGAGCTGATGCCACAATTTTATGGTTAAATTGTTCATGCTCTTCAAGACGAATCGCCGTATTGGCTGCAGGCTCTAACATTCGTCTTTCTAATAACCAAATTAAAAAGAAAATTAACGTACCAGACAAAATATTAATTAATATTGCGTAAATTATTGATGTTTTTAGGTTGCTGATTAAATACGATGTCTCAATTGAATAAATAACCGTTAGTTGCGAAGGTGCTAAACGCTTCTTAAAAAACAGCTGAGTATAATCAGAGTTAAAACCGAAATAATTTATCTCTCCAGATGTCAGCAATGGTGAATTTTTAATATTCGAATCTGATGAAGTGTAGAGAACAGGTTGATTTGATGAGTTAATTAATGTGATTTCAACGGCTGGATTATTACGTAAATTAAACTGATTTAAGTTGATCGCTCGCTCAATCCCAATAAAACCAACAATTAAGCTTTTCTCATAAATAGGGATCATCAAATAGAGTTGACCATTTGATGGTTGAGAACTGTGGGTGATGGTATATAAATTGCGCTCTTGACCCTGCTGTCTTAACTGTTTGTAGATCCGCGCATTGTCATAGACCACTTTTTTTAGCGTATCAATATCAGAAACTGCAGCACGAATTGAATAATCCATCATGCAATAACTGCCTGTTCCAAAGACAAATACGTGATTTAAGCCTTGGGGGACCGCAATGCTGTCTTTCCAGAAAATATTGAGTTGTTCAAAAGCAGAAAGATAATTCTGAGTTCGCTGCTTAAATACATCACAATCTGCCGATGGCATGAGTGGATATAGCGAGTATGACGTGGATGCGGGTAAAGTGATATCTTCTTGTTGAATACCCACTTTTTGTTGATGTTCTTCGTCTTTGAGTCGTTGCTGCTCCGTCATGGAATGAATAAGGCGAAGTGTAGCATTTGACTGCTGAATATAAACTTGCAGGTTTTCATAACCAGAATGGAATTGCTGGCGCAGATCAGATTTATGTTCATTGAACTGCATATAAAGGAAAAACAGAGTGATGAAAAGCCCCATTCCCCATAGCATAACGCCTAGGACACGAAAAAGATCTCTAGATAATCTGAGGGATGTTTTAAACGAGGGTAAATATCTCAATCCGTTACCTACAAGTACATTATCACTAATACTGAGTATACTCGATTAACTCGATGAAAAGCGACAACCAATAACTTCCATGTATATTGCTAGTGTAAAGATACAAAAACGGGCGGATAATCCGCCCGTTTCATTGATGAATGATACTTACTCTTCGGTATCTGCATCAGTTTGTGCTTCACCGTCAACATCAATACCTTCTTCATCGGTATTGTCATCGTCTTCAGTTTCAGCAACACGTTGTAAACCAACTACTTTTTCATCTTCAGCAGTACGGATCAACGTCACACCTTGAGTATTACGCCCAACGACGCTAACTTCAGAAACGCGGGTACGAACCAGAGTCCCAGCATCCGTAATCATCATAATTTGGTCGGTATCCTCAACTTGGATAGCGCCAACAACTTGACCATTACGCTCGCTCACTTTAATAGAGATAACCCCTTGAGTTGCACGAGATTTTGTTGGGTATTCTGCTTCTTCAGTACGCTTACCGAAGCCGTTTTCAGTCACGGTCAGAATATGGCCTTCACCACGAGGAATAATTAAAGAAACAACTTTATCGTCGTCCATTAATTTAATACCGCGAACACCTGTCGCTGTACGTCCCATCGCACGAACCGCATCTTCTGCAAAGCGCACCACTTTACCTTGCGCAGAGAACAGCATGACTTCATTGCTACCGTTGGTTAAATCAACACCAATCAGCTCATCGCCTTCGTTCAAGTTCACGGCAATAATACCGGCACTTCTTGGGCGACTGAAATCTTGCAGAGGGGTTTTCTTCACGGTACCGCTCGCGGTCGCCATAAAGACATAATAGCCCTCTTCGTATTCACGCACTGGTAAAATCGCGGTGATACGTTCATCTTGCTCAAGTGGCAGTAAGTTCACAATTGGACGTCCACGAGCACCACGGCTAGCTTCAGGCAATTGATATACTTTCATCCAATATAAGCGACCACGACTGGAGAAACACAAGATAGTATCGTGGGTATTCGCCACCAGCAGACGCTCAATAAAGTCTTCTTCTTTAATACGCGCTGCGGATTTACCTTTACCACCACGGCGTTGTGCTTCGTAGTCAGACAATGGCTGATACTTCACATAACCTTGGTGAGATAGCGTTACCACCACATCTTCTTGGTTGATCAAATCCTCAATATTGATATCTGCGGTATTTTCAGTGATCTCAGTACGACGCGGGTCGTTATAAGCATCACGAATCGCCTCTAACTCTTCACGAATAACTTCCATTAAACGCTCAGGGCTACGCAGAATAAACAGTAATTCTTCGATTTGTTTCAGAAGTTCACGGTACTCTTCCAGCAGTTTTTCATGCTCAAGACCGGTCAATTTCTGTAAACGCAGATCCAAAATTGCTTGTGCTTGCTGTTCAGTCAGGAAATATTGACCTTCATGAACACCATATTGTGGCTCTAACCACTCAGGACGTGCAGCATCATCACCCGCACGTTCCAGCATCGCAGCAACATTACCCAGAGCCCAAGAACGGGCAATCAGCCCAGCTTTTGCTTCAGCTGGTGTTGGTGCTTTACGGATCAATTCGATAATTGGGTCGATATTCGCCAGTGCCACCGCCAACGCTTCAAGGATGTGCGCACGGTCACGGGCTTTACGCAGTTCGAAAATAGTACGGCGTGTAACAACTTCACGACGATGGCGAACAAACGCGGCAATAATATCTTTCAGGTTCAAGATTTTTGGTTGACCCTGATGCAGTGCCACCATGTTGATACCGAAAGAAACTTGCAATTGCGTCAGTGAATACAGGTTATTTAGTACTACTTCGCCGACTGCATCGCGCTTAATTTCAATGACAATACGCATACCGTCTTTATCAGACTCATCACGCAGTGCACTGATACCTTCAACGCGTTTTTCTTTAACTAATTCCGCAATTTTTTCAATCAAGCGCGCTTTGTTCACTTGATACGGAATTTCGTTGACGATAATGGTTTCACGACCATTTTTCTCATCAACTTCGACCTCGGCACGTGCACGAATGTACACTTTACCGCGACCGGTACGATACGCATCGATAATACCACGACGGCCATTGATAATAGCGGCAGTCGGGAAGTCTGGGCCTGGGATGTGTTCCATCAAGCCTTCGATACTAATATCTTCGTCTTCTATATAAGCTAAGCAACCATTAATCACTTCCCCTAAGTTGTGCGGAGGAATGTTAGTGGCCATCCCGACAGCAATCCCTGAAGAACCATTGACCAAAAGGTTAGGTATCTTCGTTGGCATCACTTCTGGGATTTGCTCTGTACCATCATAGTTAGGAACAAAGTCTACGGTTTCTTTTTCTAAATCAGCCAGCATTTCATGGGCAATTTTCGCCATACGGATTTCCGTATAACGCATTGCAGCGGCGGAGTCTCCGTCAACTGAACCAAAGTTCCCCTGACCATCTACCAGCATGTAGCGCATAGAGAAAGGCTGCGCGAGACGAACGATGGTCTCATAAACGGCGCTGTCTCCATGTGGATGGTATTTACCGATGACGTCCCCAACGATACGGGCAGACTTTTTATAGGGTTTATTCCAATCATTTCCCAGTACATTCATCGCAAATAACACTCGGCGGTGTACTGGCTTCAGCCCATCTCGAACATCTGGAAGTGCACGGCCGACGATAACGGACATTGCATAATCCAAATAGGAACTTTTCAGTTCTTCTTCGATATTGACTGGGGTGATTTCTCTGGCAATCTCGCTCATGGAACCACTGTCCCTCATAACTTCAGATTCAAAGAGTAAACTATACCACAACTCCCTTATTTAATTAAGAGATAAGAGAAGTGAGTATTTGTCTTTCAAGCTATGTATAATAGCGGAAAAATGCGCTTATGTGTCCGAATCTTGTAGATTTTCAAGCAATAGTCTCTCAAGGATTTTCATATTTGGCTCATAATCCCAATAAATTAACTCACGGGCGACTATCGTCCCATTACGAATTCCAACCTGTTTTTGCATTTTGCAAAATAAATATAGTCCAATAGGTAAAAATAAGTAATGCGAGGATAGAAATAGATATAGGAGTTCCTCAGATGAATGATACCCAAAACCAAACGTACCTAAACGTCGACAAACAAGAAATTGAAAAGTTTGAATCGATAGCGTCACGTTGGTGGGATCTTGAAGGCGAGTTTGCCCCATTACACCGCATTAATCCGCTGCGTTTAGGCTACATCATGCAACGTGTAGACGGCATTTTTGGTAAAAAAATTCTCGACGTTGGCTGCGGTGGCGGTATTTTATCTGAAAGCATGGCGCGCGAAGGTGCGGATGTCACAGGTTTAGATATGGGCGCAGATCCGTTAATGGTCGCTCGTCTACACTCTCTGGAATCGGGTATTCCTGTGGAATACGTCCAAGAAACCGTCGAACAGCATGCTGATAAACACCCTCAGAGCTACGATATCGTCACTTGCATGGAAATGCTTGAGCACGTTCCAGACCCAGAGTCTGTGGTAAGAGCCTGCGCGAAGTTAGTTAAACCTGGCGGACATGTTATTTTTTCCACCATTAATCGCAACAAAAAAGCATGGCTAATGGCTGTCGTGGCAGCGGAATATGTGATGAAAATGGTTCCAAAAGGCACCCACGATGCTAATAAGTTTATCCGCCCATCCGAATTAATTAGCTGGGTCGATAAAACGCAATTAAAAGAACAACATATGATGGGACTGCATTATAATCCAATCACCGATAAATTTTGGTTAGGGCCTAACGTTGATGTGAACTATATGCTGCATACGATCAGCGAATAAATAGCAAGCGGTACGTTTAAGAAAACAGCAAACGGTCTCAACTTTACAAAATAATTTTTAGGTTAATGTCGGTAAGTCAATTTTTGGCAACTCCACTTCTCATGCTGCTTACCGACATGATCAATTTTTCTTATCCAGTTGTTATCCACAAAAACTATCAGATTTGTACACTTGATAAAATCGCACATTAACATTATCTTGTTATTAGATTCTTAACAAACTACTACATATAGTGGTCATCACAAATATAATATACAAGTCTCATGATTGTTCATCATGAGCTTTTTTACGTTTGGGAGACTCTATTTTGTAACTCAACCAAGGTGTACTTGCTCATGAACCAGAGTCTGTTAGTCACAAAACGTGATGGACATAAAGAACGCATTGACCTCGACAAAATCCATAAAGTTATTACATGGGCGGCGGAAGGTCTTAGTAACGTATCAGTTTCACAGGTGGAGTTACGTTCTCAGATTCAGTTTTATGATGGGATCAGAACTTCTGATATTCACGAAACGATGATTAAAGCCGCTGCTGACTTAATCACCGGTGAAACACCAGATTACCAATATCTTGCTGCACGTTTAGCGATTTTTAACCTGCGCAAAAAAGCCTATGGCCAGTTTGAGCCACCAAAATTATATGCCCACGTAAAACATCTGGTTGAGATGGGTAAATATGATAAGCATTTGCTGGAAGACTACACCGAAGCAGATTTCGAGCAAATGGATGGTTTTATTGACCATTGGCGTGATATGAATTTCTCCTACGCCGCTGTTAAACAGTTGGAAGGGAAATATTTAGTTCAAAACCGTGTCACCGGTGAAATCTACGAAAGCGCCCAGTTTTTATATATTCTGGTTGCTGCATGCTTGTTCTCTCATTATCCACAAGCAACCCGTTTAGATTACATCCGCCGCTTCTATGACGCGGTATCAACATTCAAAATTTCTTTACCTACGCCAATTATGGCGGGGGTACGTACACCTACACGTCAATTCAGCTCATGTGTTCTGATTGAGTGCGGTGACAGCCTTGATTCTATCAATGCAACCTCAAGTGCTATCGTGAAATATGTCTCTCAGCGTGCCGGTATCGGTATCAACGCGGGTCGCATCCGTGCACTGGGTAGCCCAATCCGTGGTGGCGAAGCATTCCACACTGGCTGTATCCCATTCTATAAGCATTTCCAAACTGCGGTAAAATCTTGCTCTCAAGGTGGCGTACGTGGTGGTGCAGCAACTCTGTTCTACCCTATCTGGCACTTAGAAGTAGAAAGTTTATTAGTGCTGAAAAACAACCGTGGTGTTGAAGGGAACCGTGTTCGCCATATGGACTACGGTGTACAGCTCAACAAATTAATGTACGAGCGCCTGATCAAAAACCAAGATATCACTCTATTCAGCCCGTCTGATGTTCCGGGCTTGTACGATGCATTCTTCGCGGATCAAGACGAGTTTGAACGCCTCTATGTGCAATATGAACAAGATGAGAAAATCCGTAAATCCAGCGTAAAAGCGGTTGAATTATTCTCATTGATGATGCAAGAACGCGCATCTACGGGTCGTATCTATATTCAAAACGTTGACCACTGCAACACCCACAGCCCATTTGACCCACAGGTTGCCCCTGTTCGTCAATCCAACCTGTGTCTGGAAATTGCACTGCCAACTAAACCATTAAATAACGTCAATGACGAAAATGGTGAAATTGCCCTGTGTACGCTGTCAGCGTTTAACTTAGGTGCCATTGAAAGCCTCGATGAGTTAGAAGAGTTAGCTATCTTAGCGGTTCGTGCATTAGACGCACTGTTAGACTACCAAGATTACCCAATCCCTGCGGCGAAGAAAGGCTCCATGGGTCGTCGTACTCTGGGTATTGGTGTGATTAACTACGCTTACTACTTAGCGAAGCACGGTGTTCGTTACTCCGATGGTAGCGCCAACAACCTGACGCACAAAACATTCGAAGCAATCCAATATTACTTATTGAAAGCCTCAAATGAATTAGCGAAAGAGCAAGGTGCTTGCCCGTGGTTCAATGAAACCACTTATGCGCAAGGCGTGTTACCTATCGATACTTACAAACGTGAGCTCGATAAATTAACTGACGAACCACTGCATTATGATTGGGAAGCGCTGCGCCAAGAGATCAAACAGTATGGTCTGCGTAACTCAACGTTGTCTGCATTAATGCCATCAGAGACCTCGTCTCAGATTTCTAACGCGACCAACGGTATCGAACCACCACGCGGTTATATCAGCATTAAAGCCTCAAAAGACGGTATCCTGCGCCAAGTAGTGCCAGATTACGAAAATCTGAAAGGGGCTTACGAGCTATTATGGCAAATGCCTTCCAATAGCGGCTATTTGCAGTTAGTTGGGATCATGCAGAAGTTTATCGACCAGTCGATTTCTTCTAACACAAACTATGACCCAACCCGTTTCCCGAATGGCAAAGTGCCAATGAATCAGCTGTTAAAAGATTTATTGTTAGCCTACAAGTTTGGTGTGAAAACACTTTACTACCACAACACCCGCGACGGTGCTGAAGATGTTCAGGGGGATCTGGAAGAGGTTGTTGAAACCGCAGATTCTGATTGTGAAGGCGGAGCTTGTAAAATTTAATAGGGATGGTTATGTCACATTCATACACGATTTTTTCTCAGAAAAAAAATAATCAGCTGCTGGAGCCGATGTTTTTCGGCCAGCCTGTGAACGTTGCCCGTTTTGATCAGCAAAAATATCCTATTTTTGAAAAACTGATTGAAAAGCAACTCTCATTCTTCTGGCGTCCAGAAGAAGTTGACGTGGCGCGCGACCGTATTGACTACAATGCGCTGCCAGATCATGAGAAACACATTTTTATCAGTAACCTGAAATACCAAACGCTGCTCGACTCTATTCAGGGTCGCAGCCCTAACGTGGCATTTCTGCCACTGATTTCAATCCCAGAATTAGAAACTTGGGTTGAGACTTGGTCATTCTCAGAAACAATTCACTCACGTTCATACACGCATATTATTCGTAATATCGTGAATGATCCGGCGATTATCTTCGATGATATCGTTGAGAATGAAGAAATTCTGAAGCGTGCAAAAGATATTTCTGAGTACTACGATACGCTGATCGAAATGACCAACTATTACCATATGTTTGGTGAAGGGACGCATACGCTGGGTGGTAAACAAGTCACTGTTTCACTGCGAGCACTGAAAAAGCAGCTTTATTTATGCTTAATGAGCGTTAACGCCCTTGAAGCAATTCGTTTCTACGTCAGCTTCGCGTGCTCTTTCGCCTTTGCTGAGCGCGAATTAATGGAAGGTAACGCAAAAATCATCAAGCTGATTGCTCGCGATGAAGCGCTGCACTTAACGGGAACTCAGCATATGCTGAACCTGTTACGCTCAGGTCAAGACGATCCTGAAATGGCAGAGATTGCCGCTGAGTGTGAAGATGAATGCTATCGCCTGTTTGTGGATGCGGCAGAACAAGAAAAAGAGTGGGCTGAATATCTGTTCAGCGAAGGCTCGATGATTGGTCTGAACAAAGATATTCTGTGCCAATATGTGGAATATATCACCAACATTCGTATGCAAGCAGTTGGTCTGAAATTACCATTTGAAGCGCGTTCTAACCCTATTCCATGGATCAACGCATGGTTAGTATCTGACAACGTTCAAGTGGCGCCACAAGAAGTCGAAGTCAGCTCTTATTTAGTCGGTCAGATTGACGCTGAAGTTAACACCGATGATTTGAGTGATTTCGAACTGTAATTATGGCAAGTCATAAAATCACCCTGCGTCTTACGCAGGGTGTTCAAGTCCCCTACCACACGGATGTTCACACCAGTTTATTGGATGCCCTTGAAGATAGCCGAGTGCCTGTCGAGTACCAATGTCGAGAAGGCTACTGTGGCTCATGCCGCGTAACATTATTAAAGGGAAAGGTTGGATACAAACGTAAACCGATCGCTTTTGTTCAAGAGGGTGAAATTCTGCCCTGCTGTTGTCACCCGCTATCCGATATTGAAATCGAGTAGCCGCGCTAGTAATACTGCATATCTAACAATAAAAAGCGATTGCTTTGATGACTCGAGCAATCGCTTTTTTCTTATAAACTTTTTGCTTATAAAATCATACCTAAAATAATGCGAGTTACCGGTAAGCAGCTAACCCCCTACAATTTGAAGTATGAAGGGTATTTTTATAGATAACCGTACATCGCAGCAAATACCCAGCCAAACACACAGGATACACCCACCCCAATTAGACCAGGCAAGATAAAGCTGTGGTTGATAACAAACTTACCAATACGTGTAGTACCAGAACGGTCAAACTGAATAGCCGCAAGGTCACTTGGATAAGTTGGCAGGATATAGTAACCGTAACACGCTGGTGCAGAAGCAATAATATATGCAGGGTCAACACCAATACCCAATGCGATTGGTACCACCGCCGCTAATGCCGCCGCCTGTGAGTTCACAAATTTAGATACTAACAGTAAAACAACCGCATACGCCCAAGGGAAATCTTTGACTAATGAACCTAAAGTGCCTTTGATTTCATCCATATGGGCACCGAACATGGTTTCTGCCATCCACGCGATACCATATACCGCCACGATAGCAATCATCCCTGAACGGAATACTTCGTTTTTAGAAATCTGTCCTGGATTGGTTTTACAAATGATAATGATCAGCGCACCCGCTAATAACATGAACATCTGGATCACTAATACCATCGATAACGGCTTACCGTTAATTAATGGTCTGAGCTCAGAAAATGCGCCCAGCAATGCCACCACAACGATAGATGCTAAAAAAATCCACATTGCTACCCAGTTAATTTTAGGCAGCTTTTTATCCAGTAGCGTAACCGTCTCACCATAAACATAGTCATGGTTTTCAGGCACAGAGATAAACTCTTGGAATACCGGGTCTTTATCCAGATCTTTACCGCGGAACCAGCTAAAGATACCTATCGCTAAGATACCGATTAAGGTTGATGGGATAGTGATTGCCAGTAAATCTAAAAATTCTAATGATTTACCGTTGATGGACACGCCATTTAACATCGCGACTAAAGAAACAACTGCCACGGAAACAGGGCTGGCAATAATCCCCATTTGCGCCCCGATACTACTCGCCGCCATTGGTCTTTCAGGACGAATATTGTTCTTGATCGCTGCATCGTAAATGATTGGCAAAATGGTATACACCACATGCCCGGTACCACACAAAATGGTTAAAATACAGGTAACGAAAGGTGCAACAATAGAGATGTATTTTGGATTTTTACGCAGTAAACGTTCTGCGATTTGTAGCATAACGTCCAAACCGCCTGATGCTTGTAAGGTTGCTGATGCTGCAACAACAGCAATGATAACAAGCATAACGTCTACAGGCGGTTTTCCTGGAGGTAAACCAAAGCCAAAGACAAGTATAACTAGGCCAACACCACCTAGCAGCCCGAGCGCCATCCCCCCCTTCCTTGCTCCGTAGAACAAGCAGACAAGAATAATGGCAAGTTGAATCATAAAGTCCATAGGTCCATCCTTTATTTATAGGTTTCCCTTATTATCCAGATGGTCTTAACGTATTAATTTGATTTATATTAATTTAAAAAACAATATTGTTTTATTTTCATTCCTAATATTTTGGTCCCATCACAAAATTCCCCTTTAGTTGCTGCCATAATACTCAGT
>NZ_JAERJY010000057.1:0-20293 GCF_018257375.1 Providencia sp. JGM181
TATTCACAGAGAGGCTCAATATGTCTAAAGATTATCTCATATCTAAAATGGTCGGTAGTAAAATTATTTATTATCGCAAAATGAATGGAATCACATTACGGGAGCTTGCGGATACCATTGGTGTTAGCGAGCAGCAACAGTCACGTTATGAAAGAGGAGTTAATAGAATTAATTTAGATAGATTATGGCAATATGCGGATTATTTTGAAATTGGTATAAAAGACCTTTTAGATATCAATGAAAAATAAGTATTTCGATATATTCTATTTATAGAAAAATCTAATTAACTCTCATAATAAATATACCTAGGAGTTAACGATATGGAGAAAATCGTATCAAAATCTGTCGGTCTAAAAATAAGAGCGCTAAGAGATAGCCACGGAATCAGTGGAAAACAACTGAGCGAACAATTGGGGATCAGTCAGCAACATTTATCTCGCTACGAAAATGGCGATGTGAATATTCATGTGGACACGCTCTACCATTTCTCTCTTATTTTCTCGGTCGACCCTGCCTATTTCTTTGCAGAATTTAATGAAATAACTGGCAGCCGCGAGGAGCAAGACCATAAAAAAAGTTACTACGCTGCCGAGTCGGTCATTTTCTGAACGAACGTTTCTGAATTCATACTCGCCACACCCTAGCTAATTTCACAATCGGTGCTTTAAAATTTAAGCACCGATTTATCACCCTATAAATGATCCTTCTTTTTGGATTCTTCAAGTAACCATTGCTGGAAAATCGTCATAGCTGGTGTCATCGGTTTGGATTTTAATCGACTCAGCCAGTAACCCCCGAGAGTCACGGAAATATCAAATGGCTGAACCAAATCCCCTGCTCTGAGCTCCCGCTCAAACATACAGCTTGGTGCGATGGCAACACCGTCCATCAATAAAGCCGCTTCCACCATTAAACGGGAAGAATCAAAAACAGGTCCTTTCACACGCCACGGTTCCACATTCGCCGCTAAAAACCATTTTTCCCATTCATCTTTACGATAAGATCGCATCAACGGAAAATTTTGTAAATCAATGGGATGCTTAAGTTTATGAGCGACCTTTTCGGCACAAAGCACCGTATGCGGCGCAGAAAACAGCGGCGTATTTTCCACTAATGGCCAAAGCCCTTCCCCAAAACGAATCGCAAAATCAGCCCCTTCTCCAGCTAAATTCACCACGTTATTGTGGGTCATAATGCGCAAATCAATATAAGGGTAGAGATCGGAAAAACGCGATAAACGCGGTAGTAACCAGCCCGCTGCAAAGGTTCCCACCACAGAAACATTCAAGACTTCATGATAATGACCATCTTCGAATTGCTGCAATAATGATTCGATTTGGTCGAAAGATCGGCTAACGACAGGCAATAATGCCAACCCTTCATCGGTCAACGCCAGCCCTCTAGGTAGGCGAATAAATAGCTCCAAGCCTAACTGTTCTTCCAGCGCACGAACTTGCTGACTTACCGCTGCCTGAGTGACATTCAACTCCATACCCGCTCGCGTAAAGCTGAGGTGGCGCGCGGATGCCTCAAAGGCTCTGAGTGCATTGAGGGGTAAACGGTAGCGAGCGTTTTCAGCCATAAGATTTTCTTTTACCTCATCGAATTTTATATCGTTTTAACTAATGCCAAAAAAGCCGCATACTCCGACACCAGAATCACTCTTCCTTTGGTATGTGACAGCTTCTTGCTTGCCACTCATCATAACTAAAACTTTTATTTAAATGGATATCTGTATGAAAAATCTTTTTCGTCACGGACGACTGCTTGTCGCCCTGAGTTTGGCATTTACCTCACTATCTAGCGCGGCATTAACGCAATCAGATGTGGACAGCATTATTAAACCGTTGATGAAACAACAGCAGATTCCGGGGATGTCCGTTGCCATTTCAGTAGATGGTGAACATTTTATTTATCATTATGGCGTGCAGTCTAAACAAACTCAGGTGCCGGTGAGCAATAATACGCTGTACGAAATCGGTTCTTTATCAAAGACGTTTACTGCTACGCTTGCTGCCTATGCTCAAGGGCAAGGTAAGTTAGATTTCGCACAAACCGTCAGCCATTATTTACCTGAATTAAAAAACAGCGCATTTGATAAAGTCACGGTGATGAATTTGGCGACTCACACCTCCGGTTTGTCCCTGTTTGTGCCAGATGCAGTGACTAACCGCGCGGAGCTCATCCATTATTATCAGCAGTGGTCACCTGAAAAACCTATCGGTGAATACCGTTCTTACTCTAATCTTGGTGTGGGTTTATTAGGCATGGTGACTGCTAAGCAGCTTAATCAGTCATTCCCAGATGCGATGGAAAAGATGATGTTACCGGCTTTGGGCATGAAGCATACCTATTTACAGGTACCGCAAAATCAGCAAAAAAATTATGCTCAAGGGTATAACAAGCAGCATCAGCCGGTGCGTGTGACGCCGCAAATTTTAGATAATGAAGCATATGGTTTGAAGTCTAACGCGAAGGACTTGATCCGCTTTTTAGATATTAATATGCAAGTGGCCAACGTAGCGAAACCGTGGCAAGAGGCGGTGGAAGATACACACACAGGCGTGTATATGACGGATTCTTTTGTACAAGATTTGATGTGGGAAAGTTACCCGTGGCCGGTTTCACTCGCCCAGTTACAACAAGGTAACCGTGATGATATGGCACTGAAACCGCAAAAAGTAGATGCCATTCAGCCACCGATGCCACCAGAATCTCGCTCACTGTATAACAAAACTGGCTCTACCGGCGGATTCGCCACCTACGCGGTATTTATTCCCGAGGAAAAAATCGCCGTGGTGCTGCTTTCCAACCAATGGTACCCAATCCCCGAGCGCATCAACACTGCCTACCAGCTCATCGAAAAAGTGAAGCACTAGCCCTGCGCCAAACGCGGAATATGCAGGAAATTTAATACTCAAAATAATCATATGCCAAGCATCCAATGTTCTAAATAATTCACGTTGTGGCTAGGCGTCAAACGAGGTTATCTCGGGGAGCATACAAAAGTATGTGACCCGAGTGACCGAGAGCAGACAACAAAGCCACGGCGTGAAGTATGACTAACATTTAGATGACTCGGGAGAATTGGCGCTGCCTCATTTGACTTCGTAAGTAAACATCAAAACACATACACACATTACGAATCAGCAAACGCCCACGTGGCGTGACTTTAATCCCCGTTTCACTGACTTCCACCAGCCCATCTTCTGCCATCGGTTTCAGCAGTTCTAGGTCTTCTTTGAAGTAGGTTTTGAAGTCAATTGGGTAGAGCGCTTCTATTTGCGCAAAACTCAATTGGAAGTTGCAAATCAATGTTTTAATCACGTCACGGCGCAGGCAGTCGTCGTCAGTTAGCACTAATCCACGCCATAGGGCATGCCCCTTTTCTTCCACTTGCGCGTAGTAAGTTTTTAAATCTTTCTGATTTTGGGCGTAGTTATCGCCTAGCATGCTGATCGCTGATACCCCTAATCCTAATAAATCGCAATCTCCTTGGGTGGTATACCCTTGGAAATTACGATGTAAAATCCCTTCTCGCTGTGCGACCGCCAGTTCATCTTCTGGGCGAGCAAAGTGATCCATTCCGATAAATTGATAACCGCCAGATGTCAGCGTTGCGATGGTATCTTGCAGAATATCCAGTTTTTGCTCCGCCGTTGGCAGGTCTTCATCTTTGATTTTACGCTGCGCTGCAAATAAATTCGGCAAATGTGCATAGTTGAAAACGCTTAAACGATCGGGAGCTAGCTCCGCCACTTTTTTCAATGTAAACGCAAAGCTTTCAGGGGTTTGTTTTGGTAAACCGTAAATTAGGTCGATACTGGTTGAAGTGAATCCCGTCTCTTTGGCGCGTTTAATCAGCGCAAAAATAAACTCTTCATCTTGCTCGCGGTTAACTAGAACTTGCACTTCTTTATTAAAATCTTGAACACCCATGCTTAGGCGGTTAAAGCCTTCGCTGCGCAGATGGTCAATCATGTCGAGTTCGATTTCGCGGGGATCCACTTCGATGGACATCTCGGCATCTAGCGCAAAATGAAAATGTTTTTTCAGCAAGCTAACTAAATGGCTCACTTGTGCCTTATCTAAATACGTTGGTGTACCACCGCCCCAGTGCATTTGAGTCACTGTGCGATTTTTAAGTAACGCAGCACGCTGGATAATTTCTTTTTCAATGACTTGTAAATACTCATCCGCTTTATGTTTTTGGCGAGTAACTAGCTTATTACAGCCGCAGAAATAGCACAGTTTGTGGCAAAACGGGATATGTACATACAGAGACAAAGGACGGTCAGGATAACGCTGGGTTGCCTCAACAAAAGCCTGTTCGTTGTAGTCTTGATTGAACTCTAAGGCTGTTGGATAAGAGGTATAACGCGGACCTGAATAGTTATATTTCTGGATGAGAGAGAGATCCCAAACGATATTTTGCTCTGACATTGATATTCCTTAATTGACCACAAGCTCGAAAGCATCACTGTTAATTATATCTCTTTAGATTATTTTTTAGCTATTTATGTAAAGAGTCTATACCGCAAAGATTATAGCGATGTTAGAAAATACAGATCCGATGCAACATCAAAGAAAAGGAAGATAGGCGAGAAATTAAGCAGAATTCCTCCCGTATAGCACGGGAGGAATGAATAGAGAGGAAATTATTTACTTTTTAAGATGCGCATAATGTCATCAAATTTCTCTTCTTCCTCTTCATCACCGTCTTCGTCCGCATATTCGATACCGAGGATATTCATCAGTTCATCGATGCGGTCTAAGCAGGTATCAACATATTGCTGCTCTTGAGCAGTAATGGTTTCACCATCTTCCAGTCGTGCCAGAATCTCATCTAAGCGATCGTTGCTTTCCAGCATTTCCAGTTCTTTTTCTGGGGTCAGTTTTTCTTTAGCAACAGGCTTTTCTTTCACGACAGGACGCGCAACTGGCTGGTTACTTTCAACCACCAGTGGAATTGGTTTTTTACTGCCAATACGTGGGTCAGCCTGAACATTTTGCCCATTTTTTTGACCATTCGAAGCACCGTCTTGGTTACGGCTACCAGACTTATGCCCGCGATGTTTTTTCTCGCGTTTACGCTCACGGCCTTCTGCGTTGAGCTCTTCTTTCGTCTTACGGTATTTTTTCTTCAGTTTTGCGGTCGGTTTTTTCGGTGAATTCATGGTTTGCTACCTTGATAAAATCAGTTTCTGCGGCGGAATCTAGCAGGATCCCTTAAGCAGCGAAAGCACTACTTTGCAATTTAGGTGAATTTTATCTCACTTTGCATTCGCAACAGTACTTTAATGATTATACCTTAAATAATTTGAGTTGCATGCAAGCAACAAAAAGGGAGAGCCTAACTAGCTGTATCGCCAGAGGATAGAAAATAGAAAATAGAAAATAGAAAGATATCCTGAGTAATATTCTAAATAATTCAAGTTGTGGCTAGGCGTCAATCGAGGTTATCTCGGGGAGCATACATAAGTATGTGACCCGAGTAGCCGAGAGAAGACAACAACGCCACAGCTTGAAGTATGACGAAGATTAGGCGTCGACGAGGATCATTTTGAGTAAAAACATCGCCGCTACTAAAATTACACACAGACCCAGATCACGCCAGCGCCCTGTACCAATCTTCATCGCACAGTACGCAATAAACCCTAACGCAATACCTTCTGTAATCGAGAAGCTAAATGGCATCATGACCGCAGTAATAAACGCAGGAACGGATTCAGTTAAGTCATCCCATTTCACGCGCGTTAAGCTTGAAGTCATCAGAACGCCAACATAAATCAACGCGCCTGCGGTTGCATAAGCAGGAACCATACCTGCCAACGGAGAGATAAACATCGTCAATAGGAATAACACACCGACGACAATCGCGGTTAAGCCTGTACGACCACCCACCGATACCCCTGAAGAGCTTTCGATGTACGCCGTTACGGATGAAGTCCCCATTGCAGAGCCTGCCACAGAACTTAAGCTATCCACATACAGCGCTTGTTTCATGCGAGGGAAAGTCCCACGCTCGTTGGTTATACCCGCTTTGTCTGTTACCCCAATCATGGTACCGGAAGAGTCAAACAGGTTTACCAACATAAAGGCAAAGATAACCCCAGAAAGTGCCAGATCCAGTGAGCCAGCAAAGTCCACTTGGCCAACAACACTGGTAATGCTTGGTGGCATTGAGAAAATGCCCGTATATTTCACATCACCCAGCGCTAAGCCAATCAGCGTCGTCACGGCGATAGACACCAATACTGCCGCATGGATATTACGCGCCGCTAAAATGGCGATAATGAAAAAGCCTAATGCCCCTAGCCACACATTATGGTGAGTTAGGTTACCAATCGACACTAAAGTATCTGGATTTGCGACGATAATACCGGAGTTTTTCAGTCCCATCATGGCGATAAATAGACCGATACCGCTGGTGATCCCCACTCGTAAACTCAGAGGAATATTGGCGATGATCCAGTAACGAATACGGAATAACGTCAGAATAAATAAGCCCACTGCGCCCCAGAATACCGCGCCCATAGCGACTTGCCATGAATAGCCCATCGCCCCAACGACCACAAAAGCAAAGAAAGCGTTTAGCCCCATCGCAGGTGCAACGGCGATAGGTAAGTTTGCCAGTAAGCCCATTAAAATACTGCCGATGGCTGCGATTAAACAGGTGGTTACGAATACCGCTTTGATATCCATGCCAGCAACGGACAAAATTTGTGGGTTAACGAAAACGATATATACCATCGTCAGGAAGGTGGTGAACCCTGCAACAAGCTCTGTTCTTGCGGTGGTACCGTGTTCTTGTAATTTAAACACACGCTGAAACAGACCCTGCGATTGCGAGGAGCCAGATGATTGATTAGTCATTAAAATGCGCCTTGTCGAAATGTCATGCCCTAGATTGCTAATGGATGCGTGGTGGGCACGAAAAAAAGTTTTTTTCGGCTCATGGTACAACTAAACGATGCAAAAGAAAACGATTGCGTCATTTTAAATAAGTCGTATTTCCTAACTGACTGATACTGTAAATGAATATCGAGAGAAATATGGCGGTTGTCACACCGCCATTGAGGAATTTCGCCGCTTTTGGGCTATTTGGCGTAAATCAAGAAAGCGCAATCAGCTTTTGACGTCGCCAAAACAGCCAACCGCGTTTTGCTGAACGACTACGTGCTGCGCTTTTATCACTGAGTTTTTTCGCCACTTGATTGGCAATAATTTCGACTGACAGGCACATCACAAAGTAGATAAATGCCACAAACAGGAACACTTCCAGCGGATAGATCATTTCACGGTTATTCACCTGTGTTGCTAGGAATGACAGCTCTGCTACCCCCACAATATACGCCAGAGAGGTATCTTTAATTAACGCAACCCATTGGTTAATAAAGGAAGGTACCATCATTCGTAATGCTTGAGGTAACACCACATTCCACAGCACTTGCCAGCGGTTAAACCCGAGAGAAAGCCCGGCGTTCCATTGCCCTTGACCGATAGCTAAAATTCCCGCTTTCACGCCGTGGGCTAAATAGGCTGAAGTGATCAGTGCTAATGCACACACCACCGCCGTCACGCCTGGAATTTCCGTTCCGAAGACAATAGGCAATAGAAAGTAAGTCCAAAAAATCAACATAATGACGGGAATGGCGCGGAAAAAACCTAAAACGGCGGCAAATAAATTCATCCAGAAGCCACGTAGCATCGCCAGTGCAATACCACCCAATGTGCCGAGAACAATAGAAGCAGCGCCAGCCAATATGCTCATAATTAGCGTTAGAGCGGCTCCTTCTAGTGGTCCATCAGGATAAGCCCCAAATAGCAGATATTGCCAGTTATCCGTAATGACTGAAAAATCCATCTTATACCCCCTGAGCCAACTGACGCTGTTGTCGCCACTGACCCCAGCCTTCCATTACGGCGATGATTGCGATGTACAGCACTGTTGCTAAACCAAATGCAGCAAATGTTTGTAATGATTGACTATCTACTTGGCGTGATACATAAGAGAGCTCCGCCACCCCGATCGCCATGGTTAATGACGAGTTTTTGACGACGTTCATGTATTGCCCTAACAGCGGCGGTAACGCGATTTTTACGGCTTGCGGTAAAATCACTAAACGCATGGACTGCCATGATGTCAGCCCCAAAGCGAGAGCCGCTTGTTTCTGTCCTTGACGCACGCCTCGGATACCTGAGCGCACTTCTTCCGCAATGAAAGGCACGGTGTATAGCGTTAAACCAACAAATCCGGCTAAAAATTCAAAGGACGGCCAGCCTAATGTTATCCCTAAAATTTCAATTTCATGGGGCGTATTCAGCCATTCCATTGCTGATTCAGGGAGAATTTCTCCCGAGGCAAAATACCAGAAAAACAGTTGCACCAGCAGCGGCGTATTACGGAAAATCGAAATATAAACGGTCACAAACCAGCGTAGCGGCGCGATTTGGCTGTCTCTTGCCGAGGCGGCAATAAAACCTAATAGCGTGGCAGCGATGATCGTACAAATCGAGATCCAGACTGTGAGCAAAAAGCCATAGCCAAACCACTCAAGGTATTGTGGTGCTAGTAGATGCGCAGACCAGAAGTCACCGCTGAAAAATTTGTCGAACATATTTCGCCTCGCTATAACTGACAACCCCTGCAACATGGCAGGGGCGTTTACTCTCACTAAACTGCATGACTAACTTAAGATTTAGGCTGCTCGCTCAATGGGGCAAATTTGAATTCACCACGTGGTTGTGCCGCTTTGGTGTCTGGACCAAACCAACGGTTATAAATCTCGTTCGCTTTGCCTTCTTTCTCCAGTTTCAGCAAGGTAGCATTCACGTTTTCAATTAAACGCGTTTCCCCTTTGCTCGCACCTAGCGCTTGGTACTCTTTGGTTAAGCTAAATGGTGAAATTTCAAAGTCTGCTTTCACTTTTTCTGGCAAGTTACCGAGCAAGCCCACCAGCTTCGCATCATCTTGGGTGATCGCTTGTACGTTACCGTTACGTAGCGCTGCGAAAGCTTGCGGGGTATCGTCGTAAGAGATGACTTTGGTATTCGGGAAACGTTCGCGCAGAGTCACTTCCTGAACAGTTCCTTTGTCTGCACCAATACGCAGTGGAGCGATATCTTCAGGGGTTTTCAGTACGCCTTTACGCGCGATAAATTTTTGCCCTGTTGCAAAGTCAGGAATGGAGAAATCCACCTGTTTTGCACGTTCATCTGTAATTGTGAAATTGGCACCAATCAGGTCAACTTTGCCGGATGTTAACAGTGGAATGCGGTTAGCTGGGTTGGTTGGACGCAGCTCTAATTTCACGCCAAGATCATCAGCAATCGCTTGGGCGATATCGATATCATAGCCAGCGAGTTTCTTGGTTTTAGGATCAATAAATCCGAATGGGGGATTACTGTCAAAAACAGAAATGCGGATCACTCCCGCTTGTTTAATATCATCTAATTTATCTGCGCTAGCGACATTCGCTGTCAGCGCCAGACCTGCAACTAAAAGTGCGGAAGTAAGAAAACGAGCTTTCATTGAATACCCCTAACGGTAAATTTGTGTAAATCGACCATCACAAGCTATCAACTATTTCTTAGCACTTGAAATAATATTAAATAATATATTTATATCAATTTGGAATATGAATAGACATAAAAAAAGGGGCGAAAATCCATCGGAGCGACCCCTAAAATGTTGCAGATTAAGACTCTTATCGAGCAAGAAGAAAATGAAGAAGATGAACACTGCGGTGGCCAGCACCCCAGTGGTTTAACAGTTACTCTTTGTTGCTATCTTTCGAGCTAGTCAGCATTTTTTCAAGGCTGTCTCCACCTACATGGCGGAAATCTTGCCCTTTAACATAGTAGAAAATAAATTCACAAATGTTCTGGCAACGGTCACCGATACGCTCAATGGAGCGAGCACAGAACAGCGCAGTTAAAACACTTGGAATGGTACGCGGGTCTTCCATCATATACGTCATTAACTGACGGACAATCCCCTCGTATTCTTGGTCTACCTTTTCATCTTCACGATAAATACGGATAGCTTCTTCCAAGTCCATGCGCGCAAAAGCATCTAGCACGTCATGCAGCATTTGCACGGTATGGCGACCTAATGACTCCAAGCTCACCAACAATGGCTGGTGCTGCTGAGAGAATTTTTCCAGTGCGGTTTGGCAGATTTTATCCGCGACGTCACCGATTCTTTCCAGCTCAGCGATGGTTTTCGAGATTGCCATAATCAAACGCAAGTCGCTCGCGGTTGGCTGGCGCTTAGCGATGATTTTGACGCACTCTTCATCGATTGCCACTTCCATCATGTTGACTTTATGGTCATTGGCAATCACTTCTCGCGCTAGGGCTTCATCCTGATTATGCATCGCAGTGATAGCCTTGGTGAGCTGCTCTTCAACTAGCCCTCCCATGGTCATCAACTCAGTATGGATATGTTCCAGTTCAGCGTTGAACTGCCCTGATATATGTTTGTTGTGGTTCAGCGTATCCATCGTCGGCTCCATATCAACCGTAGCGGCCAGTAATATAATCTTCAGTTTGTTTCATTTCTGGGGTGGTAAACATCTTGTCAGTGTTATTAAATTCCACCAACTCACCCAAGTACATAAATGCCGTGTAATCAGAGCAGCGCGCCGCTTGTTGCATGTTGTGAGTAACGATCACCACGGTATATTCTGATTTCAATTCGCTGATCAACTCTTCAATACGCCCCGTTGAAATTGGGTCCAGAGCAGAACATGGCTCATCGAGTAACAGAACTTCTGGGCGAATGGCGATACCACGCGCAATACACAGACGCTGTTGCTGACCACCAGAGAGGCTATAGCCGCTTTGGTGAAGTTTATCTTTGGTTTCATTCCACAGTGCCGCTTTTGTTAGCGCCCACTGCACACGCTCGTCCATTTCGACGCGGGACAGCTTTTCAAACAAACGCACACCGAACGCGATATTGTCGTAGATAGACATCGGGAATGGCGTTGGTTTTTGGAACACCATACCGACTTTTGCACGTAATAACGCGATGTCTTGTTTATCAGTCAGGATGTTTTGACCATCCAGTAAAATTTCGCCTTCTGCGCGTTGCTCACCATACAGTTCGTACATTTTGTTGAAGGTACGCAGCAGCGTGGATTTACCACAACCTGATGGGCCGATAAACGCAGTCACTTTGTTCTTTTCAATGTCTAAAGAGATATTCTTCAGCGCGTGAAACTTTCCATAGTAGAAGTTAAGGTCACGAACTTTAATTTTACTGTTTGCAATATCGTTTGCATTAATCATGGCTACTTCTCTCTATCAATTCTTTTATTCGTCTGGGATTAGTGTTTTTTCTGTGCAAACACAACACGGGCAATGATATTGATTAACAGGACACATAAGGTGATTAGGAGAACCCCTGCCCATGCTAATTGCTGCCATTCAGAGAACGGACTCATTGCAAATTTGAAGATAGTCACTGGTAAGTTAGCAATTGGCTCATTCATGTCGGTGCTCCAGAATTGGTTCGAGAGTGACGTAAACAGCAGCGGTGCGGTTTCCCCCGCAATACGCGCGATAGCCAGCAAAATACCGGTAATAATCCCAGATACAGATGCTTTTAATGTAATGGATAAAATCATTTTCCATTTTGGTGTGCCCAGTGCATATGCCGCTTCACGCAGGCTATCAGGCACGAGCTTCAACATGTTCTCAGTGGTACGGATAACAATTGGGATTTGCAGTAATGCAAGTGCAATCACCCCCGCCCAACCCGAGAAATGCTGCATTTGAGCCACCACAATGGTGTAAACAAACAGACCAACCACAATTGAAGGCGCAGATAACAGAATGTCGTTAATAAAACGCGTCACCGAAGCTAACCACGATTTGCGACCATATTCCGCTAAGTAGATACCCGCTAAAATCCCTAATGGAGTCCCGATAACAGTCGCCCACAAGATAAGCAATCCACTTCCCACAATGGCGTTCGCCAAACCACCGCCTTCTGTATTTGGCGGCGGAGTCATTTCAGTAAACAGATTGAGGGACATGCCATCAATCCCTTTGGTTACCGTGGAGAATAAAATCCACACTAGCCAGAACAGACCAAACGCCATCGTCAGCATGGAGACTAATAATGCCATTCTGTTGACTTGACGACGCCATGCTTGGCGGCGTGCGCGTTCTTTTTGATTCACTACAACAGGTTCATAATTCGACATAATTAGCGTCCCTCATTCTTAGCAAGGCGCATTACCATCAGCTTGGAAATCGCCAGAACAATGAAGGTAATCACAAACAGAATTAAACCAAGTTCCATCAGCGCTGCGGTGTGTAAACCACTTTCCGCTTCAGCAAATTCGTTCGCCAGCGCAGAGGTAATACTGTTACCCGGCATAAACAGTGAAGGGCTATCGAGCTGGTAAGTGTTACCAATGACGAATGTCACCGCCATGGTTTCTCCCAATGCACGACCTAGCCCCAGCATCACCCCGCCAATCACCCCATTACGGGTATAAGGCAGAACGATGTTCCAAATCACTTCCCATGTGGTACAGCCAATTCCGTAGGCTGACTCTTTCATCATCACAGGAGTTTGTTCAAACACATCGCGCATTACCGAGGCGATGTAAGGAATGATCATAATGGCAAGGATAATACCTGCCGCAAGAATACCGATACCAAACGCAGGGCCTGAGAAAAGTTCGCCAACAATTGGAATGCTCGACATGACATTACCAACCGGTTCTTGGAAGTATTCTGCAAATAATGGAGCGAAGACAAACAGCCCCCACATACCGTAAACAATACTTGGGATAGCCGCGAGAAGCTCAATCGCAATACCTAATGGACGTTTTAACCAGTTAGGCGCTAGCTCTGTTAAGAATAGTGCGATACCAAAACTCACTGGCACGGCGATAATCAGAGCGATTAATGATGTAACGATGGTGCCGTAGATAGGCACTAATGCACCAAACTGTTCTGCTGGCGCATCCCACTCTTTGTTCCACAAAAACGAAAACCCGAATTTCTGCATACTTGGCCAAGATGCGAAAATCAGGGAAATAATAATGCCACCAAGCATGAGGAGAGTGATTAGCGCTGCTATTTTGACTAATGCACTAAAAATCACGTCGCCCGATTTACTAGGGGCTTTGAATGCCGTTATTTTTTCGGCCATGCGCTTTGTTCTCATTCCATGCCTACTTTTCAGTAGGACTTACGTTACTACGGTGAATAAGCGGGAGCTATTCCTCAGCCCCCGCTTACCCTTTTCCAACCCGAGGGGCACTTAGAACAGTGCTTTACCTTGGCTATCTTTTACTTCTGTTTTCCATGCTGCACGTACTGCGGTCACAACTTCTTGAGGTAACACAGCATAATCTAATGCTTCTGCTTGTTTACCACCTTTGTCGTAAGCCCAGTTGAAGAAATCAAGAACCGCTTTACCTTTCTCAGCATCCGCTTGTTGCTTGTGAACTAGGATGAATGTGGTTGAGGTAATTGGCCATGCGTTAGCGCCTTCACGGTTAGTCAGGTCTTGTGCAAATGATTTAGACCAATCTACTTTTTTCGCTGCTGCGCTGAAGCTTTCACCTGTTGGTGAAACTGGCTGGCCATCTGCAGAAACCAGCTTAGTATACGCAAGATTATTCTGTTTTGCGTAAGCATATTCTACATAACCGATAGAGCCTGGCAGACGTTGAACAAAGGCTGCAACGCCGTCGTTACCTTTACCGCCTACGCTATTTTTCGGCCAGTTAACCGTTGAACCTGCACCCACTTCATCTTTCCAGTTTGAGCTAACTTTTGCTAAGTAGCTTGTGAAGACGAATGTGGTACCAGAACCATCAGAGCGGCGAACTACAGCGATGTTTTGGTCAGGTAATTTTACGTTTGGATTCAGTTTTGCGATGGCTGGGTCATTCCATTTTGCAATTTTGCCTAAGTAGATGTCGCCCAGAGTTTTACCATCAAGAACCAGTTGATTAGATTCGATGCCTTTAACGTTTACCGCTAAAACCACACCACCAATCACGGTTGGGAATTGGAATAAGCCGTCTTCTTTGAGTTTTTCATCAGTCAATGGCGCATCAGACGCACCGAAATCAACTGTTTTTGCATTAATCTGTTTTACACCACCAGAAGAACCGATCCCCTGATAGTTAATTTTATTACCTGTTTCTTTCTGATAAGTATCTGCCCACTTCGCATAAACAGGAGCAGGGAATGTCGCGCCAGCTCCGGTCAGGCTGGTAGCAGCAAAAGAAGACATTGCAGTCAGAGATAAGGTTGCTGCCATTACGCTTGCTAGTGTGGTACGCATCATTTTCATAATCCCTCCGGGGATGTAAGAAATAATCAAGTATTAAATTATTGGGTGTATGTCACGGTAGGGAAAATAGGACAATTGAGTTACGGCAATATGTCAGCTTTATGACAGTTTTATGACATTTGCAGATTTTATCGACATGATTAAGTGTAGCAGAATGGTACAAAAATGATTATTTACTTATTTTTCAACAAACTAAATAAGAACAGCGAATGTGACAGCTTAGCGTTTGGAATATGACATATTGTCATAAATGAAAAAATTTATTTCTCTTTCTATCTTTCTATCTTTCTATCTTTCTATCTTTCTATCTTTCTATCTTTCTATCTTTCTATCTACACAGTATATCTCTAAGTATTTCAGCTTGTAGGTAGGCGACAAGCAAAGATATCTCAGGGAGCATACATTAGTATGTGACCTGAGTAGCTGAGCGTAGTCAACACCCCTACAAGTTGAAATACGACGAGATATTTAGTCTTCGCGTTCTTTGAGAGGGAGCAAGGCTCGAATAGCAAACCCGCCACGCTCACTTTTATGGATCTCAATATTCCCTTCGTGAGCATCTATAATCCTGCGAATTATCGCGAGCCCCAGCCCTGTACCTTTGTTGCTACGGGCTTTTTCACCCTGTACGAACGGCTGGAATAGGCGTTGAATGTCTTCTTCTTTGATCCCCGCGCCATCATCTTCAACTTGGAACCAAACATAATCTTCATTTTTACCACTGCTGACTTTGATCCAGCCATTTCCGTAGCGATAAGCGTTGACTATCATGTTGGTAATCGCGCGTTTGATAGCAAGATGGTTACCGTTGAACATCACTGGTCCTGAGACTAAATTGGTTTCAATTTCTCCCACGACGTTGGTTTCAGCAACAACAGCTTCGTTGAGGATAGCGTTAAGGTCGCAGAACTCCATATCCATCTCTTGCCCTGTTTTCAGGTAAGACATGAATTGGCCGATTATTGCGTCGCACTCTTCAATATCTTTGTTGATAGATTCAGCGAGATAGCCATCTTCTGGTCCCATCATTTCCGTTGCGAGACGAATTCGCGTCAGTGGCGTTCGAAGGTCATGACTGACCCCTGCCATTAGTACGGTACGGTCATTTTCGAGGGATTTTATCCCTGCCGCCATATGGTTGAACGAGCGAATAGCAGCACGCACCTCTGTGGCACCTTTCTCTTGCATCGGCGGCATAACATGCCCCTTACCGACCTCACCCGCGTGATATTCCAGCTCTAATAATGGCTTGTTTTGATAGCGAATATAGAGCCAAACCCCCGCAAAAATTGTGAGGAAGACCGTGAGTGTATAGCGGAAAACTTGAGAAAACTGATTTTGACCGATTTCGGTGAGTGGAACGCGCACCCAAATATCCGGTGCTAGGTAGGATGTTAACCACAATATCGGATACTCACGCCCAAGTTCCAGATGCACGCTGGCCTTGCCACCTAAGTATTCCGACATGTTTTCACTTAGAAAATCATACTCTTTTGCCCAGTTTAATCCCTCTTCCATCGCCGCTGAATGGGCGTAAAAGGTAATACCGAGCTCATTGTAGATTTTTTTACGTAATGCGGGTGAAACTCGCACTGAGGTTCCATCTTGTAGAACCATTTTCTCTGTCATCAATGTACGTACTTCATAGGCAAGCACTTTATTGAACTGCTGTAAGCTTGGCATCACAACAAAATTCAATACAACCATGTAGCTGGTCACAAGGCTTGCGAACAGGAGTGCGACAAACAAAAATAACGAGCGAGAAAATGTACTACGTCGTGAGAACCTCAGTCGCTTCATGCTTTACTTCCATCTGGAACAAATACGTATCCTAAGCCCCAAACGGTTTGAATGTAACGTGGGTGCGCAGGATCTTCTTCAATCATACGGCGTAAACGTGAAATTTGAACGTCGATAGAACGTTCCATCGCACTGTATTCACGACCTCGAGCCAAACTCATCAGCTTGTCACGAGATAATGGTTCGCGTGGATAAGAAACTAATACCTTCAACACCGCAAACTCACCACTGGTTAATGGCATATTTTCTTCGCCTTGGAACATTTCACGGGTTCCGAGGTTCAATTTAAATTTACCAAAAGTGATGACGGCATCATCTTGCGATGGTGCACCCGGTAACTCGTTCGCTTGGCGACGCAGCACCGCACGAATACGCGCTAACAGTTCACGAGGGTTAAACGGTTTAGGGATATAGTCATCCGCACCAATTTCTAAGCCCACAATACGGTCAACTTCTTCGCCTTTCGCGGTAACCATAATGATTGGAATTGGGTTATTTTGACTACGTAAACGACGGCAAATAGATAAGCCATCTTCCCCAGGAAGCATTAAGTCCAATACGATTAAATGAATAGATTCCCGTGTTAGGATCCTGTCCATCTGTTCAGCATTCGCTGCACTTCTTACCTGAAAACCCTGCTCGGTGAGGTAACGTTCAAGCAGAGCACGTAAACGCATATCATCATCGACGACGAGAACTTTATAACTTTCCTGCATTTATAGCCCCCAAAGTGTGGAATTTTAGAATTATTCTGCTGATGAAAGTAACAAAAATAATATTCATGCCATTAATTTACCATTAACACTAACTTTAATGAATCATTTTACTCGTTAACTGATTAATGGTTTATAGCTAATCTCTAGCACAAAATACGTGACTTTTCCGCCCGGCGTTGTAACGACCACTTCATCATCAACCTGCTTGCCAATTAATGCGCGAGCTACTGGTGAATCGATAGAAATCCACTGCTTAGCAGGATCAAATTCATCAGCCCCCACTAACCGGAAAATTCTGATATTTTCATTATCATCTTCAAGCTTAACCCATGCGCCAAAAAACACACGCCCCTCTTGTCGAGGATCGGGTTCAACAATTCTAAGCTGATCCAATCTTTTGGATAGAAAACGAATACGGCGGTCTATTTCCCGCAGCCGTTTTTTACCGTAAATATATTCTGCGTTTTCGGAACGATCGCCCTGGGCTGCGGCTTCAGAGACGGACTGCGTCACTCGAGGGCGCTCTTCTTTCCAAAGATATTTAAGTTCTTTGTCTAAAGCATCCCATCCTTCACGGGTAATTAAAAGGCTCTTATTCATCTCATTAAAGGTATATAAATCGGATAATTATAATATTTTATAAAATATAATCTGCGACTTGCCTACCACTAGACAAAAATTCTGTCTGGCAATTCTGTCTACCAGCAAGTATAACTGTGCAGTCTATTTTCACTGTTCTTTGAGTAGGTATTTAAACACGACATGAATGAAACTCTAAGCCAAATTATTGCGGCCGAACTACAAGCCCAACCAAAACAGGTGTTTTCAGCCATTACATTATTGGATGAAGGCAATACCGTCCCATTTATCGCCCGCTACCGTAAAGAGGTTACGGGGGGATTGGATGACACTCAGCTACGTCAGCTAGAGAGCCGTTTAGGGTATTTGAGAGAGTTAAACGACCGTAAGCAAACCATTCTAAAATCCATTGATGAACAAGGTAAGCTTACTCCAGAACTCGCTTCTGCTATCAATACAACGCTGAATAAAACCGAACTCGAAGATCTTTACCTCCCTTACAAACCAAAGCGCCGTACTCGTGGGCAAATTGCTATCGAAGCGGGCTTAGAACCCTTAGCGGATACGCTGTGGAACGATCCAAGCCAGTCACCGGATACACTTGCACAAAGCTATGTTGACGCAGATAAAGGCGTTGCGGATACCAAAGCCGCTTTAGATGGTGCTCGCTACATTTTAATGGAGCGTTTCGCCGAAGATGCTACCTTATTAGCGAAAGTTCGCGACTATATTTGGAAGAATACGCACATTGTTTCTGTTGTTGCTGATGGCAAACAGACTGAGGGTGTAAAATTTAGCGACTATTTTGATCACCATGAACCCGTTGCTCAAGTTCCTTCACACCGCGCTTTGGCCATGTTCCGTGGTCGCAATGAAGGTGTTTTGCAGTTATCCCTCAACTGCGACCCTCAGTTTGAAGAGCCGCCAAAAGAGAGTTATTGCGAAGAAATTATTACTCGCCATTTAGATGTTCGTTTGAACAATGCCCCCGCTGACCAATGGCGTAAAGCCGTCATTAGTTGGACTTGGCGAGTCAAAGTGTTACTGCACCTAGAAACCGAAATCATGAGCGCCCTGCGCGAGAAAGCGGAAGAAGAAGCAATTAACGTATTCGCCCGTAACCTCAGTGATTTATTGATGGCAGCTCCTGCGGGTATGCGTGCCACGATGGGTCTCGATCCGGGTTTACGTACAGGTGTCAAAGTGGCGGTCGTTGATGCGACGGGTAAAGTCATGGCGACAGATACCATTTACCCGCACACAGGCCAAGCTGCCAAAGCGGCTGCTATCGTTGCCGCATTATGCCAGAAATACCACGTTGAGCTGGTCGCGATTGGTAACGGAACTGCATCACGAGAAACCGAACGCTTCTTTGCTGAAGTACAAAAACAGTTCCCTGACGTCACAGCGCAAAAAGTCATTGTCAGTGAAGCTGGCGCCTCTGTTTATTCCGCTTCTGAGCTGGCAGCATTAGAATTCCCTGATTTAGACGTATCTCTGCGTGGCGCGGTTTCTATTGCTCGTCGCTTACAAGACCCGCTGGCTGAACTGGTAAAAATCGACCCGAAATCTATTGGTGTCGGCCAATATCAGCATGATGTCAGCCAAACTCAGTTAGCCCGTAAGTTAGATGCAGTCGTTGAAGACTGCGTAAACTCCGTCGGCGTCGATTTAAATACCGCTTCCGTGGCACTACTTACCCGTGTTGCTGGCTTGAGCAAAATGATCGCGCAAAATGTTGTTGATTGGCGTGATGCTAACGGTCAATTCAATGACAGAAAACAGTTACTCAAGGTCGCTCGCTTAGGTCCGAAAGCCTTTGAACAGTGTGCGGGTTTCTTGCGTATCACCAATGGGGATAACCCATTGGATGCCTCAACGGTTCACCCGGAAGCCTACCCAATCGTTGAAAAAATCCTTGAAGCTGTACGTCAGCCACTCAAAGAGATCATGGGCAATTCACAGGTATTAAATGGCTTAAGCCCACGTGAATTTACCACCGAACAGTTTGGGGTTCCTACCGTCACAGACATCATCAAAGAGCTGGAAAAACCGGGTCGTGACCCACGCCCTGAGTTTAAAACGGCAACCTTTGCTGACGGCGTCGAAACGATGAATGACTTAACACCGGGAATGATCTTAGAAGGTGCAGTGACTAACGTCACTAATTTCGGGGCATTTGTGGATATTGGTGTTCATCAAGATGGTCTAGTACATATTTCTTCCCTTTCAAACAGCTATGTTGAAGATCCTCACAAAGTCGTCAAAACGGGTGACATTGTGAAAGTCAAAGTGCTGGATGTGGATATTGCTCGTAAGCGTATTGCGCTCACTATGCGCTTAGATGAACAAGCGGGTGAAGGTAGCAGCGCACCTCGCAGTGCGGCTCCAGCGCAAGATAGAAATACCCGCAAAGCCCCTGCTTCACGAGGGAATGCGCGAGGAAATTCATCATCTAGCTCTGCGTCTAGCAACAGTGCGATGAGTGATGCACTGGCCGCTGCTTTTGGTAAAAAGCGCTAAGATATGATGCCCTTGCTGTTTTATCGGTAAGGGCATTTATTAAAATGTATTTAATCATTTCTCCGTACTTAATTTAAACATATTCCATTTTTCTTATAGAAATAAATTAAATAACTAATTCAATTTATTATCTGCATTTTGTCTTATTTAATTATATTAATTAACAATACTAACATCTGCCTTTTCGTTTTAAAAAACTCCGCCAACTAAATCCCTTTTTGATCCACATCATTTAATATTGCCAGAAAAAGAGGCTAAATATAATCATGGTAGATGATTATGATTCTCATTGTTAATTAGATTTAATTTTATCTTCCATTCTATTTCTTTTAAAGATAACCAC
>NZ_JAERJY010000058.1:0-20199 GCF_018257375.1 Providencia sp. JGM181
AACTAGAGCACTACCCTTTAACAACATTAGCCAGCGCGTTTAAAAAAATAGCCGGAGAATCACTCAGAAAAACGCGCCTTTCTTGCCAAAGTGTCACCAATAAACTGTATTCCTTGCACGATAATCACCAAGGTCACCACCGTAATTGCCATAGCAACATTATCAAAGCGCTGATAACCGTAATTTAGCGCAAGATCACCAACACCACCGCCACCAACTGCACCAGCCATCGCCGTTGCCCCAACTAGCGTTATACTGGCAGCGGTTAAGCTTAAAATTAATGACGACTTGGCTTCCGGTAAAATAAAGTGCCAAACAATTTGCCAGTTGGTCGCCCCCATTGCATCGGCAGCTTCAATAATCCCCGAATGGACACTGAGCAATGAATTCTCAACCAATCTTGCCGTATATGGCGCAATATAAATGACTAAGGGTACAATTGCCGCGGTGGTGCCAATAGATGTGCCTACCACAAAGCGCGTTAATGGGATTATTGCCACTAATAAAATAATAAAAGGCAGTGAACGGAATATATTAATAATAGGGTTAATAACGCGATAAATACGTTTGTTTTCCCAAATTCCCTCAGGGCGAGTAATAACTAATAAAATCCCCAATAAGATCCCGAATAGCGAACCGAGGACAAGCGCAATACTCACCATAGTGAATGTTTCTGACATGGCCAATAAAAATTGTTTACTTGTCAGTGCCGTTTCAAAAAACTCACTCATACTGTCCCCTTATTCACTGCAACGCCACGATGGCGTAAATAGGTTATGGCTTCATCAATATGTTGTTTATCTCCTAACATTTGAACAAACATGCTGCCCAAAACAACGCCATTGATCTCTTTCATGTTGGCAAACAGAATATTGATTTTAATAATATTTTTGATTATAAGCTCATTCACCACAGGCTCTTGAGCCGATTTACCTAAAAACTCTAATCGATACACATCCTCTTGATGTTCAAGCTGATGGAGTACACGCTCAGGAATTTTTTCATTGAGCACAGTACCCACAAATTTTTGCGTGGTTGAATGCTGAGGATTGGCAAAAATATCAAGTACTGTGCCTTCTTCAACAATGCGACCGGATTCCATGACGGCGACACGATGACAAATCTGCTCAATGACTTCCATTTCATGGGTGACCAATAAAATGGTAATTTTCTGTTCACGATTGATTTTTTGCAGTAATGCCAAAATAGAGGCGGTCGTTTGCGGATCCAAGGCAGAGGTAGCCTCATCACACAGCAAGATTTGTGGGTTATTAATTAACGCTCTCGCTATTCCAACGCGCTGTTTTTGCCCACCAGAAAGCTGGTTAGGGTATTGGTGTTTCTTATCGCTCAGCTCAACGTATTCGAGAATGTTATCTACGCGACGGGTAATTTCGTGCTTATCAATGCCGAGTAAAACCAGAGGCATTGCAACATTCTGTTCAACGGTCTTGGTTTCCAACAAATTGAAATGTTGGAAAATCATTCCGATACTTTTTTTATGATCCCGTATTTGCGATGGGGTATGTTCCGCTAAATTGTGCTGATCGACCTTGATGGAGCCACCGGTAGGCTTTTCTAATTGATTGACTAAGCGGATCAAAGAACTTTTACCTGCACCGCTATAACCAATAAAACCAAAAATATCACCTTTATTGATATGCAAATTAATATCTTGTAGAGCGACTAAGGACTGCCCATTTTTTTCATAGATCTTTTGGACATTGTTAAATTCAATCATCCCTTACTCCACATTTTCAATCAGTTGTACACGCTGAGCAGGAGGTAAAGCAGGTTGCCATTCATCACCTAATAACTCGTTTTCTGTACTGGTTTTAACCAACTCAAGGTGCTGCTGCCGATGAGCTAGATATAACTTGGCGGCAATATGATCTGCTAAACGCTCAGCTCCGGTATTGGTACCTGGGATCAAGCCAATTACGGGACCCATGCTGAGCGAGGCACTTAAATTGAAGCAATAAAAGTGGTCGATAAACGGAAATTCGTAACCCGACTTTGCTTGTAATTCAAAGTGTTCACCAAGATAGGGATGCGCGGCAAGTTCATCATTTTCCTCACCTTTAGGTGGGGTATAAACATCTCTCCACGTTTTAATAAACGGCGCTAGGCGATGAAATGGGCTGTGTTTTTGCCAATTCAGTCGGTAGCCAGTCGCTAAAATGAGGTAATCAAAAGAGAAGTCCCCTTGGTTGGTGGAAACTTGCAATTTACTCTCTTTGACGGTGACATCATTGACTTGTGTATTGAAGTTAAAATAAGCATGTGTATGGCGAGAAACACGCAGAGTACTACCATGAGGGGCAGGGGTTTTCGCTTTCAAAACATAGTCAGCATAATGCCATTTTTGCGCATCGGTAAAATACCCATAGGCATTGGTAAAACCGGCACTTCCGGCGACCTTTCCTCGGTTTACTCGCGGCATCTCTTTTGCTCGGATCAATAACTCAACAGACTTAGCACCATGTTCTAATGCAGTGGCTGAACTGTCCATAGCCCCCGCACTGTAGCCTACAACACCAATATCGAGCCCGTTAAATTTCTCATAGTTGCTACCCGCATATGAATGCTCCCAGTATTGAGTTGGAATCTTATCCATAAATTCTGGGATGTTAGGTTCACTAAATGACTCCATACCCGTTGCAATGACAACATGTTGCGCGACAAAAGAGGTCTGCCCATTTGGAGTATCAAACGTTAACTCACGACCTTGAGGGATTAATTTAACATCGACTAATTGGTGCTGATTTAGCAGTGTGGGTGCCGTCATGGTTTTAAACCATTGTAGGTACTCACCCCATTGTAAGCGTGGGATTTTATCGAGATTTTCCCACACATCATCGCCAAATTGAGCTTTAAACCAGGCTTGGAATGTTAAAGAGGGGGATGCAAGAGCAGGACCGACAACCTGTTTAGGTGACCGCAAGGTTTCCATCAAGGCTGGCGTTTGCCAAGGACCTTCTTTGCCTGAGGGCGCTTGGTCAAAAACGATAGCGTTAATTCCCCGTAATTTTAAGGCAAAAGCCGCCGTTACTCCCGACATGCCCGCACCGATAATGGCGACATTAATCTGTTGTTTATCAAGATCTTCATCTGACAACGACCATGAGCTAATCGGTAAATTAAGATACTGCAAATCCTGATTTATTTGCGCCTCTAGAGCCGCTAATCCAATGACCTTATCCATGGTATTACTCCTTATTTTCAGGGAGTTCAAACGGTTCTCCCAATGTCAGCATTAAGCGATTAGCCCATGAAAAAAATGCACTGGATTGAATTAAATCGAGTAACTCTAGCTCCGTTAACCCTAATGAACGTAGTTGGTCGATTTGTTCAACTGAGGCTTGAATAGGTGTAGCTGAGAGCGAAGCGATAAGAGAAACGGCAGCTAAAAGCCTCGGTTCATAGCCTTCAGCAAGCACATTTCCTGCGGGTGTCGCCAACAGTTTCTCGACATCACCGAGATGTTCTTTCGCATACTGGCTAGCTTTGCGCGCATGAACTGAGGCGCAATAAATGCAGCCATTCACTTTACTGACCGCAGCGGCAGCAAACTCTCTCTCCCAACGAGGTAGTCCGCCTGAGGTATAAAAAATACCTCGGTCTATTTGTGTTCGTAGCGCTAAAATTTCGCTTTGATGAGCTAACAGAAGGAAATACTCAGAATTTAATTGTCCATGTTTTTTCAGCGTTTGAGTTTCATCGTCACTTAACGAATTGACATCTCGCGCTGATAACCAAGATTCCCAACCTAATTGCTGTTGTGTAAAAGCGGTTGGTGATGGTTGTCCTAATTGTGTTGTCGTTGCATGACTCCAATTTCCTGCCAAAATTGGAAAGTGTTGGTCTGCTTTATTATCTGAATTCGGATTTTGTCCAATTAATAATTCCAAGCCAGCAACTAAGCGGGATTGATAAGTGACAAAGGTAATTAACTGTGCCAATAAAATAATGTCGGACTCAGACCATCCTTGCTGAATAAATTGTTGCGTTAAAGCGTAATCTGCTTGATTTGGATTGCTGGTTAATACTCGCAGATATTTCTCAGCAAGCGTAATGTCAGGTGTTATTTCGACAATAGGTTGGGATGATAATAAATCAGCATAATGTTTTGATAGTAATACGGAGGCAGTAATTTTCGTCACGGAAAGCGCAAAATAGTATTTCACATTTAGAGGCAATATTTGAGATGGCACAGAAAAAATAGCCTCAAAAGCGGCTTGAGTATTGTCTGTTGCAACCGGTCTTTCTGCACGGGTCTTTGCTAATTCTGAGTCTGGTGTTAGGTTAAGAATATTGTTAATTAAATCAAATTTTACTGTCATAAATAACTCACTTTATTTAAATTTTTTTATCTCCTTCATTACATATCAATCACATCATTATTCGAACTACCATTTTGTTATATCGTTATAACCATTTTGGTTTGATTCATTTTTATATTCATTTCTATTTAAGTTATAACGAACGGATCTAAGACGTTAAATAAATCCTGTTTATACTCCGGTCGATTGGCAATATTAAAAACTGAAAGTCATTAAAAAGTAATCACCATAGGGAATATCAAATGTTCAAACAAAAAATAATAAACTTATCTTTAGTGGCAACCGCAATCATTGTATTGGCAGGATGTGGTGATAATAAAGAAAAAGACAGCTCAGATAAAAAGCAAATTACGATTGGCTTTGGTGTAGGGAATTATATCGACCAAGTCGATAAAGGCATTGTGCCTATTTTAGAGAAAAAAGGTTACCAAGTGACGTTACGTCAGTTTTCACAAAATAGGCAAATTAACCCTGCATTTGAAGAAGGGGCAATTGACGCATCCGTAAACCAAAGTCGCGCTTATATGGATGCATATAACCAAAAAAATAATATTAATATGGTCGCATTGGCCGATTCACCAAGCGCACCGCAGAGTTTACGTTCGAATAAACACAAAACGCTGAATGATGTGCAAGATGGCATGATTGTCGCGCTGTCAAATGACCCCGTAAACGCGGAACGTGGAGCTCGAATTTTAGAGCAACTGGGTTGGATTAAAATCAAACCGAATGTCAGTACGCTCAGCTTTAGCGTAAATGACATTGAACCTGCAAAATATAAGCTCGATATCCGTGAAACAGATGCCGCGCAAGGTTTACGTCTATTGGATGATGTGGATTTTGTAGTAGTGAATGGTAATTATGTGGCGAGTGCAGGGCAGCGTATTGCGGATGGTTTGGTTGTTGAAAATTCACCGCTTGAGCATCGCGTTGTGGTTTCTGTACTACAAAAAGATCTCGACACGCAATGGGCTAAAGATTTAAAAGAGGCTTTTGAATCAAAAGAGTATGCAGATTATATTCGCTCTCAGCGTATTTATGATGGTTTTATTGAACCTGCTGCGTGGGCAAATTATTCTAAATAATATTCGAATCTTCGTTGCCAATTTGGTGAAAAATTGGCAACAGATCGTTTAGAAAGATAGACAAACATCATAGAGTTGGTTATTACCTATTCAGAATAAATAAAAATAGCAAAATAAAATTGTCTTGATAAAGACTAAAACCAGATAGGGGAAAATGATGGCTAACGAAGTTTTAAATGCACTAAAGGTATTAAAATCCAAAAAATGGGTGGATTTAACGCACAGCTTTGATAAAGATTCTCCTCATTTCTTTATGTTTGACTCTGCAGAATTTAAAACATTATTTGGCTACTCTGACGGCTTTTTTGCTCAGCAATTTACCTTTCCTGGGCAATACGGCACGCATATTGACGCACCTTGTCATTTTGTTGAAGGAAAACGCTTTTTACATGAATTGGAGCTGCAAGAGTTAGTCTTACCGCTGATTGTTATCAACCAATCTGAGCGAGCGGCACAAGACCCTAATTTTGCATTTTCTCGCGAAGATGTTTTAGCTTTCGAGCGTGAACATGGGCGAATCGAACCGGATAGTTTTGTAGCACTACGCACAGATTGGCATAAGCGCTGGCCTTCTCAAGAAGCTATGGATAATAAAGACGCAGAAGGTAATAATCAAATCCCGGGGTGGGGTATGGATGCGCTCAAATTTTTATTTGAAGAGCGTGGCATTAAAGCCATTGGGCATGAGACATTTGATACTGATGCAGCGAAAGATTTTCGCCAAAATAACGCGCTATTAGGCGAATATTACGTCTTAGAACAAGATACTTACCAAATAGAGTTGATGGCGAATTTGGATCAATTACCGACTCGTGGTGCTGTGATTTTTAATATTGTGGCGAAACCCAATAATGCGAGTGGGTTTCCTGTGCGCTCATTTGCTATTCTTCCCTGAAAATCCTAAACGCCTTTCTCAGTTAAATAGGCTGAGAAAGGCGTTAGTTTTATAACGCGAATAAAATCCATGCAGTGGCTAATAGCATACAGAGAACGGCAACAATTCCCCCAGATTTTGCAAATTCTGAGAATGAAATTTTCACACCATAAGCCGCCGCTTGTTCCACAACAATAATGCCCGCCAAGCTACCAAACACAAACAAGTTACTGGAAAAACCAGAGCCAAGGACTAATGCGGCGCCTAATGCATCAGCGTTACCGTCAGGCGTTAAAAAAGGCACCAGCAGCATGACAGAGGGGTTATTTCCGACAATAGTGCTGAGAACGCCGGTTACTAAAAATAGAATGAATGGGTTATTGAGTTCAACACCATGAGCGCGTAAATCATTCAACATTTGCTGTGGTAATCCTGTTCCAGCAAATGCCGCGTTGACGACAAATAATCCCATGATTAATAGTAATAAATTCCCATCCACTAACTTAAGCATATCGCTAGATGCAATGGAACGGTTCAGTAATAGGAAACCCGCTGCCGTTAATGCGATTAACTCTTTTGGTATATCACTCACCACAAAAGCCACAATCACGGCGAGTGTGATCACACCGGCTTTAGCAGTTTCCCATGTATCGAGTGGTGTTGGAGGAGAGACCGTTTTAGGGGTATTAGTCGGCTCTTTAGCTAAGTACCAGCGGTTGCGATATAACCACACCAATACCAGCCAGGTGAGCGGTAAAGATAATAATGCCGGTATTGCCGAGGATTGTAATAAGCCCACAAAGGAAATATCTAGCCCCTGTGCCGCGATCATATTTTGCGGGCTACCAATCAGCGAGCCGGTTGCACCGTTGTTGGCGGCAAAACAGAATCCAAGCAGAAACGGAATGGGGTTAAGCCCGCGAGATAGTGTGATGGAGACCAATAATGGTGTCATCGCGACGACAACCACGTCGTTGGTTAACAGTGCGGAAAGTAATCCGCCAACGGCGATCAGTACGGCAAGCAGTGTAGGCGCACTGACTTTGAGCATCGCCACGCGATCGGCGGTCCAACTATAAAAGCCGGAAACCACAAACGAAGCGGAGACCACCATCAAACCAAATAGCATGCCGATAGTGCGGTAATCAATGGCATTCCAGGCATGAGGTGGCGTGATGCTGTCGATGGCCATCATGGCTAATGCGCCGATGACGGCGGCGCCCGTTCTATCAACTTTAAAGCCGGGTAGTTTGCCAAATGCCATGGCGATATAGACCAACACAAAAATAATAATGGTAAGCGTCATATTATTCACATTTTTTCTGAAAGATTAGGGGGATTTTACGGTGAATAAAATTACAGGCAAGATAAAAAATGTTTAGTTTTTAATTAAGTAAATGGTGTCTAACTAGGATATTCGTAATACGATGTTATGTGGACAGTAAGCGATAATTAATTTGTTGGCGGGATGTTTTCTACATCATAAAAATACCGATAAATAAAATGAGGTTGTTATGAAAGTTACAGTTACACATGATATTACCCCTGAAGATAAAGAAGAGTTATTTACTGGTCTAAGAAGCTACAACCGATCTTTTTTGCAAAATAGCTATTTTGGGCAACTTGGTGTGTATAGCAAGGATGAAAATGGGATCATGCAGGGTGGGCTTCTCGCGTCAATTAAAGGTCGATGGTTATGTATTGATTATCTGTGGGTGGATGAGTCAATGCGTAAGAATGGATTAGGTAGCCAATTAATGCACGTCGCAGAAGAAGAGAGTAAAAAACTCGGCTGCCACAATGCATTAGTGGATACCTTTAGTTTCCAAGCTTTGCCATTTTATGAAAAACTGGGTTATGTGAAACAAATATCACTCCCTAATTTCCCTGAATTAGGCATGCAGCGCCATTATCTTTCTAAAGAAATATAACAATCTTCATGGCACCAGTTTATCTTTTAGTTCATGTGAGCTGATGGGTTTGTTGGTAAGGATTGGCTATCTATCCATTGAGATAATATTTGTTTTGCAGTTAATCTCAATGGCGTATTTGTCGCGTTAGACGAATTTAAATATTGCGTAGAATATTCTAATAGATACCCATTCTTAAAAATAAACCAGCGGTCTGTCATTTTAGCGGTGGCTAATGGTTGTTGTTTATCATGATAAACCATTAGCTGATAACCACCCTGCGTCGCTTGCTCATCCGGCATTCCTTCGATTTGCATTACTTGGTTTGATGTCATTCCCGCCATAACAACAGAAGGCGATTTTTCCATCGTACAACCTATCAGAAGAATACCAATTAATAAGGCAAAAAGTGTTCGCATCGTGGTCAGTCCATCAAATAGGGATATAAGCAAAATACTATAGGGGAAGAAGTAAAAGCGAAATAGGGCGAAGAAAGATTGGGAAAGTTCTTGGGGGAGTGCTTAGTGCAGAAATCTGTCCCCTGCAGGAATCGAACCTGCAACTAGCCCTTAGGAGGGGCTCGTTATATCCATTTAACTAAGGGGACATTGAGATGCTGCGTGATAGCGCTTGGCATTTTACTGGCCACCCTCCATTGAATCAAGCTGTTACAGCCAAATTCTCTGCTTTTATCTTTTTTATTCTTTTCTTTGTTGGTTTTTTAAGCATCTTGCGGTTTAGCCTAAAATTATTTCAGATAAGTCTATCTCTATGTTAATGCACTAATTAATGACATTTACTGAAGCAACCCTGGCGTTTGGGGGGATTCGTATGTATTTCTTATGATAAGTTGATAATTAAATAGGTTATAATTATATCTATATGGCAATTAAACCACTCAAAACGCTTAACATGTTTTTCTATTTGCTTTTATGATAAAGCGATTAGTAATAACGATAAAAACACCATGGCAAGGTGGAATAAAGGATGGAGAGAATGATGAAGTTTCGCATAAGTAGCGTTCTTCTCGCGGGAGTTTTAATGGCTGGATGTGCGAGCGTTGACCCAGAAACGCAGCAGCGTTCAGACCCGTTAGAAGGCTTTAACCGAGCAATGTTTAACTTTAACTATAATGTCTTAGACCCATATGTCTTAAGACCTGTAGCCGTTGCTTGGAATGATTACGTGCCAATGCCTGCTCGAAACGGACTCAGTAACTTTCTTGGCAACCTTGAAGAACCGGCCAGTATGTTAAACAGCTTTTTCCGTGGAGAAGTGGAGCAAGGCTTTAAGCACTTTAACCGCTTCTTCTTAAACTCAGTGTTTGGTATCGGTGGCTTAATTGATGTTGCTGGCATGGCAAACCCTCAGTTAGTCAAAGAAGAGCCAAAGCGTTTCGGGAATACACTAGGCTACTATGATGTGGGTTATGGTCCATATGTGGTTTTACCGGGTTATGGCAGCGCAACATTGCGTGAGCAAGGTGGTGATCTAGCGGACGATCTCTACCCAATGCTGAGTTATTTAACTTTCTGGATGTCTGCGGGTAAATGGGCACTGGAAGGGATTGAAACCCGTGCAAGATTACTTGATTCGGATGGATTGCTGAAAAGCTCTTCCGACCCTTACTTAATGTTCCGCGAAGCTTACTTCCAACGTAATGATTTCTTATCAAGAGGGGGAACGCTGCAACCAGCAAATAACCCAAATGCGGCAGTCATTGAAGGAGAGCTGGATTCGATTGATTAATTAGTTGATCGATTGATTTGGTGGGGTTTATCACTCTCTATGTTTTTTTAGACATCAGAGAGTGATAAATAAACTGCTAGTCATTGTCCTGTTTTCCTCGTTGGATGACTGTGTCAATCACGGCACTGACGACTAACACGCTAACAAAGCTGATAGTGAATAATGTTCCCATAATGCCCTCCTATGTTTTTTCCATGATTTTCCTCAGATGGTAGCTTAGTGAGCAACTCTACTGCTTCTTCATGTCAAAAAAATGAAGGGCAGCATTGCAGTTAAAAATCGATATCAAAATGATTGAGTGGATATTTATGACTGGGATCAGTACATGAATAAGCCGCGGGAATGTTTTTAACAATAAAATAACATCGGGCTATAATTAATATATAAATCTGTACAAAAAAAAGTCAAGAAAAAATTTGGCTTGAGGATGATTTTTCTGCGAAGAGCATAAAAGGAAAGTAGGGGAAGGAAGAGATAGAAAAGGGAGATATCAGGGGAGAAAACTCCCCCGATAAGATATAACTGATTAGAATGTATAGTTAAAGTTAACGCCGTATAACCATGCAGAGCCTTCAGATTTAAAGCGAACCTCAGAGGTTGGATCTTTTTCGTTTAATCTTTCGTTGATATTAACTTTCTTACCGTGCATATAAGCAATACCTAAGTCCACAGAGGCATCTTTGTTAAATGCATAAGTGGTACCCGCGGTCAGCCAGTAGCGGTCTTGGTCTGGAATTGAGATTGAACGATATTTAGATGGCACTGGGCTTTCATCGTATGCGATACCGGTACGGAAGGTCCAATTATCATCATAGTAGTAGGTAGTACCTAATGCTAAGCGCCATGCATCATCAAAATTTTCTGCTTTATGGAACAGTTCATTACCGTTGCTTTTTTGGTAAGCAGTTAAGTCTTTAAAGGTGCTCCAGCCAGTGTAAGAAACGCTATAGTGCAACGCCCACTTAGGATCGACTTTATGGTAGCCCGAGAACTCCCAGATATCTGGTAGGTTAAGATTTAAGGTTCCTTTAACTGTCTCGCCACCCATAGGATTTAACGGGTTCAGTAATGGGTGCTTAGGAAGATCATTCGTATATTTACCGTCTTCAAATTTCACCTTTACTTTTGAACGGTAAGTAAAGCTTAAGCGGTTATCTTGGTTGATTTCATATAGCAAACCGGCGTTCCAACCATATCCCCAATCATCACCTGTTAATTTAGCTGCAGTTGTGCTTGGAGTAACACCTAGAGGTGGAATACTTCTTCCCATATGACGGGTGATTTCAGCATCGGCATAAACAGCATTAGCGCCCACACCGAAACTGAAATTATCATTAATACGGTATGCACCACTTAAATTCAAGTTAACGGTTTTTAAGTCGGTTTTCCCACCAATAGGGCCCGCTGCATAATCTTTGTGGAAGTCAGTAGAAAGGCCAAAGTTAGTGGTCATTGAAGTACCAACTGCCCATTTATCATTAATTGGGAAGATAAAGTGTGCGTTAGGTACAACTGCGTTAGGGGCGATATTGTTGGCAGTATATTTATCGTCGTCACGGCCTTTAATATCAACAGTTGGATCGATATAGACCGCACCAATCGACATGGTTGGTCGATCAAATAACATCATTGCAGCTGGGTTGCGGCTGCCTTCACTTGCGTTGTCGCCGACGGCTCCTGCGCCTGAAAATGCACGTCCTAAGGCTGAGGTTGAATATTCATTCAGCAAAAAACCAGCTGCGCTTGCATTGGAAGAAATAACAGCCACTGCGATTGCTAAAGCTGATCGAGCAAATAGGTTTTTCTGGTTCATGACCAAAACCCTCTTGTATGTTTTATTTAAATAAGCGACTTCTATCGCAAGAAGCGCTGAATTGTAGGGTCGCTTGCCTCTACGACAAATCAGACCAGTTCAATGAGTATAGGTCTGACCACTGGGTATGTTGCAAGGTTGTTTTGTTTTTGTGCGATTTTTCTTTTCGAAAATGCGATGTAATTAACAAAATGGCAACATTCGCATGAGCTTAACGAGTAATAAGTGCTCATATAAGGAGCTAGATCAAACTTATATTGAATTCTTAGCAACTAAATTTGATATCACTAGTGTTTGGCACTTTTTCAGCGTTATGATACTTACTTAACAGTTTGTTCATTGGGAGAATAAAATGACTGATGCGATTAAACGTTGTAGCGCGGATGAAACAGCTGCGTGCTGCTGTGTAGATGTGGGTACAGTTCTGGAAAATAAAGATTGCACCGCATCGTATCAGCATGTTTTTGCGACTCAGCAAGAAGCTGAAGCGATGCTGAAAACACTCACAGAAAAAGCCAAATCTGTTGAGTCAGAACCGTGTGAAATTGCTCACTCAATCAACCCCGTTGCGGGTGGTGTAGAGTTATCGGCTCACTTTACATTTAGCTGTGAAGCAGAAAGTCTGATTTTCCAATTAGGCTTACGTTAATCAAACGTTTGAATTCCTTTTTGAAGCCCATTAACTCTATTATTTCGCGGATGCGTCATTTTTAGAAGTGAATGGGTTTTTTATTACTCAAAACTTACCTAATTTCCCCTCTTTATTGCCAATTAATTGTAACTTGTGTGTGAGCTCGCATTTTTTATCGACGCTGATTGATAAATGTGAAGAATATGTTAACAATCGATACAGGTCAGACCTCTTAATTTAATCACAACAATTCTACTTATTTTTCTTTTAGCAGGAGCGACCATGAATCAACTCTCCCACCATGGCGATAATAAGCATGCCACAAAAGAAAGGATTGCTATCGTTAGTGGATTACGTTTGCCTTTTGCTAAGCAATCTACCGCTTATCTCAATATTCCAGCCGTGGATTTAGGCAAAACCGTCGTTGCAGAACTATTACATCGTAGTGATATTGACCCGTCGATTATTGAGCAATTGGTTTTTGGACAAGTGGTTCAAATGCCTGAAGCACCTAATATTGCGAGAGAAATTGTGTTGGGTACGGGTATGAGCGTATCGACGGATGCTTACAGTGTTTCTCGCGCCTGTGCGACCAGCTTTCAAGCGATTGTGAATGTCGCGCAAAGCATGATGGTGGGGGATATTTCCGTGGGTGTCGCGGGTGGCGCAGATTCATCCTCTGTGCTGCCTATCGGCGTATCAAAAAAGCTCGCAGCCACACTATTGGCGCTAAGCAAAGCCAAATCATTTGGGCAAAAATTATCGCTTATCAGTAAATTACGCCTGAAAGATTTAGCGCCAGTTGCACCTGGTGTCGCGGAATACTCCACTGGATTACGCATGGGAGACACCGCCGAACAGATGGCGAAAAGTTACCATATTAGCCGTGAGCAACAAGATGAATTAGCCCATCGTTCTCATTTGCTGGCTGCCAAAGCTTGGAAAAGCGGGGTGTTAGAGCAAGAAGTGATGACCGCATATATGCCACCTTACAAGCAGGCATTCTCGCAGGATAATAACGTGCGTGAAAATTCCGTGCTCGCTTCTTATGCGAAACTCAGACCTGCCTTTGATAGAAAACACGGTAGCGTTACCGCAGCCAACAGCACGCCATTAACGGATGGGGCGGCTGCTGTGTTGATGATGACCGAATCTCGAGCAAAAGCATTAGGTTATACCCCGTTAGGGTACATCAAAAGTTATGCTTTCTCGGCAATTGATGTGTGGGAAGATATGCTACTGGGACCATCCTATGCCACACCGATTGCCTTACAAAGAGCAGGGCTTTCTCTGCAAGATTTGACTTTAATTGATATGCACGAAGCGTTCGCAGCTCAAACACTCTCCAATATTCAAATGTTTGCCAGTCAAAAATTTGCCCAAGAAAAGCTTGGCTTGTCGAAGGCGATTGGGGAAATTGATATGGACAAATTTAATGTGCTGGGCGGTTCTATTGCTTATGGTCATCCTTTTGCCGCGACAGGGGCGAGAATGGTGACTCAAACATTGAATGAGCTACGTAGACGCGGTGGTGGATTTGGGCTAACGACAGCTTGCGCGGCGGGTGGGCTTGGTGTGGCAATGATTTTGGAGGCGGAATAATGACGCAACATTCAGCAGTCATCACAGAACCTGCATTCACGTTAAAGGTAGTAAATGGCAATGTTGGGGTGATTTATATTGATGTTCCTAATGAAAAAGTGAACACCCTAAAGGCGGAGTTTGCGCAGCAATTTCATGCCATTTTACAGCAAGCACAATCGACATCTGGTCTGAAAGGCTTGGTGATCACCTCCGGTAAAAAAGACAGTTTTATCGCGGGCGCAGATATTAGCATGATAGCTAACTGCACCAGCAAAGAGCAGGCGAGTGAGCTATCTAAGCAGGGGCATACTCTGTTCGATAAGATTGAAAATTATCCGCTGCCGATTATTGCGGCTATCCACGGCGCTTGCCTAGGTGGTGGCTTAGAGCTAGCGCTCGCTTGTCATGCGCGCATTTGTTCTGATGACGATAAAACCAAACTGGGTTTACCTGAAGTGCAGCTAGGGTTACTGCCAGGATCTGGCGGCACTCAGCGCTTGCCGCGTTTAATTGGGATCCCAAATGCCTTAGATATGATGCTGACAGGACGCCAATTAAAAGGCAAACAAGCGTTAAAAATGCGATTAGTCGATGACGTAGTTCCGGTTTCGATTCTACTGGACACGGCGGTTGAGCTGGCGCAGAAAGGGGGCGTAAAACGTAAACCTCTCCCTTGGCAACAGCGTTTACTCAGTAGCAAGTTATTGCGTAATAAAGTTTTCTCCAGCGCGAAAGAGAAAACATTAAGTAAAACCCAAGGACACTATCCGGCACCAGAAAAGATTATTCAGGTGGTGAAAGCGGGTATGAATAGCGGGCTAAAAACGGGATTCGCCGAAGAAGCCAAAGCGTTTGGTGAACTGGCGATGACACCAGAATCTGCCGCATTACGTAGTTTATTTTTTGCCTCTACCGCATTGAAAAATGAAACTGGGGCGGATGCTAAACCAAAAACTATCAAACAAGTGGGTGTGCTTGGTGGTGGCTTGATGGGCGGCGGGATCGCTTATGTGAGTGCGGTATTGGGTAAATATCCGGTACGCATTAAAGATATTTCGGACAAGGGTATCGCTCAAGCTCTGCGTTATAGCTGGGATCTGCTTTCTCAGCGAGTGAGTAAAAGGCGCTTACCGCCTCGGGAGCGGGATGCGATTATGGCTCGAATCTCGGGAACATTGACCTATCAAGGATTAGAGTCAGCAGACATTGTAGTGGAGGCTGTGTTTGAAGATCTGGCACTGAAACGTAAAATGGTGCAAGAAACCGCAAAAATGTCAGATGGCAAAGCGATTTTTGCCTCAAATACCTCTTCGTTACCTATCCATCGTATTGCGGAAGGTAGCCCTCATCCAGAGAAAGTGATTGGGCTGCACTATTTTAGTCCTGTGGATAAAATGCCGCTGGTGGAAGTGATCCCTCATCAGCAAACGGATGCCACTACTATCGCAACCACGGTTGCCTTTGCTAAGCGCCAAGGTAAAACAGCCATCGTCGTTGGTGATGATGCGGGCTTCTATGTGAACCGTATTCTGGCACCTTATTTGTGTGAAGCTGCTCAATGTCTTGTGGAAGGCGAGGCGATTGACCATATTGATAAGGCATTAGTGAAATTTGGTTTCCCTGTTGGACCTTTCCATCTACTTGATGAAGTGGGTATTGATGTTGGAACCAAAATTTTACCGATTCTCGTTGAACGTTTTGGCAACCGCTTTAAAGCCCCTGACGCTCTCGACAAAGTGGTCAACGATGACCGTAAAGGGAAGAAAAACGGTCGTGGTTTTTATGTTTACGGGCAGCCAAAAAGTAAGCTGGCTTTCTGGAAAAAATCCACAAAACGTCAAGTTGACCAGGGTATTTATTCACTGATTAACATTCACCCCTCAACGTCAACGAACCAAACGGATATTGCTCAACGCTGCGTTATGTTAATGCTCAATGAGGCTGCACGTTGTTTAGATGAGAAGATTATCCGTAGCGCGCGAGATGGGGATATTGGTGCGGTATTTGGAATTGGTTTCCCGCCATTCTTTGGGGGGCCTTTCCGTTATATGGATAGCCTTGGCCTCAGTAAAACCGTGGAAACGTTGCAACACTTAGCGGAAAAACATGGTGATAAGTTTGTGCCATGCGACTTATTGATTGAAATGGCACAGTCTAATCGCACGTTTTATCCGGTGAATGATCATGAAAAAAATGCATCTTCAGCGGAAGAAAATAGTGATATTTAATAAGCGATAATCGCTGTCTAATCAACCTGATGCCACAGTTAAACGCTGTGGTTATCAGGTTTTTTTATGGCTGAATGACAAAAAATGTCAGTAAAAAACAATGTAAATCATTTTATTTGCAACGGGTTTGTTGCAGAATCTCTCCTCACCCCAACTGATGGTTATCTTTAACAATAATTATCTTAACAAAAAGACCCGCATTCTCCTGTGGAGACTGCGGCACAGATGGTGGATTATGCAAGTTTATATTATGCGTCACGGTGATGCTGCAATTCAGGCGGCGAGTGATTCAGCGAGACCATTAACCCAAAAGGGAAAAGATGATTCGGTACTGATGGCGAAATGGCTGCAAGCCCGTCAACCTCAAATTGATATCGTATTAGTGAGCCCCTATTTACGTGCAGAACAGACATTACAAGTAATGCGAGAGGAATTATCGCTGCCAGCGCAAGTGCAAATTATGGAAGGGCTAACCCCCGGAGGAAATGCGGATTGGGTTGCCTCTCAAATTCGAGATTATGCATTTAGTGGTGCCAAGGCAGTTTTGGTGGTTTCGCATCTGCCACTGGTTGGTTATTTGGTCTCGGAGCTATGTCCCCACGAAGCACCGCCAATGTTCACGACATCGACGATTGCATGCGTTGAGGTGGATACTGAGCAGATGAAATGCCACTTAGAATGGATGCTCAGCCCATCGCAGATTTCGTTGACCCAATCTTAAGTTTAAGCATCCTAGGGGATGAAAACTGAACGAAGTGAGTGCTTAACGGCGAGCACTCTCAGTCGTTTCAATTAATAATAGCAGCGAAGCATTGCCACCCCACTCTTTAGGGGCTTGGTGAAAAGCGACAATATCAGGATGTTGGGCAAGCCATAGAGGTGTTTGCTGCTTCAAAATATGCTTACCGTGTCCATGCATAATGCAGGCACAATGGACATTTTCCCGCTTACAGGCTGCAATTAACGCGCCAATTTCTTGTTTCGCTTCCATTTGGGTTAACCCATGGAGATCCAGAAATAACTCCGGCACATAGTCTCCACGACGTAATTTTTTCAGCTCATACGGGTTGGCATCTGGTCTTAAATAACGAGTAGGACCTTCATTATCTAGTTGTGGTTGAAATTCATCAGAAAAATAAAATGAAGCATCCACTTGTTCTTGCTGAACTTTTTTACTGGATGGTTGAGTGACTTTCGCACGAATAGGGGCATGCACTATTTGGTCTTGGTGAATTTTCTTAGCACCTTGAATAGCGTCTTTAAAGAGATTGATGTCGCCGTCTTCTAAGGCGAATTTATTTTTAGTCATTGTTTATAAATCAATTGTTAATAAATGATGCTTTCTTGGATGGGCAAAACAGAACCCACAAAACGGAGCGTAGTGTAACCCATTTTTCCCATGAACAGTTATCATAGAATATTTTTAGCGCTACGTAACAAATTTATAACTTTTACGAGAGTAAACATTGACAACAGACCGATAAGTAGTCTAATTGTATATACATATCTATACGTTTATATCTGTACCTTTCATATTTGAAGCCGAATCGGGTTTCTGCTGCCATGGGATGATTTATGTTATTTAAAGCACACGCAAATGATGTGATCTGGCGTAACGGGCGGATCGCCACAATGAATAGTGAACTTGGAACGGCATATGGGTTATTGGAAAATCACGATTTAATCATTCGTGGTGAGCAGATCATTGCCATTCACCCAAGCGACAAAGTTGATGCCAACGGCTGCCACATCATTGATGTTGAAGGTCGCTTAATCACGCCGGGACTAATTGATTGCCATACCCACTTAGTGTTTGGTGGTAACCGAGCCGCAGAGTGGGAACAACGTATGAATGGCGTCTCCTATGAAACAATTAGCGCACAAGGTGGCGGAATCAATTCTACCGTTCACTCCACACGAGCTATGAGTGAAGATGGGTTATATGAGGTGTCGAAACCGCGTTTAGAAGCGTTGATTCGAGAAGGCGTCACCACCGTTGAAATGAAATCGGGTTATGGTTTAGATCTTGCCAACGAAGAGAAACAACTGTCAGTGGCAAAACGATTATTTGCAGCTTATCCGATCGACGTGAGCTCGACATTACTTTCCGCGCATACAGTTCCGCCAGAATATAAAGGTAAAGCTGACGATTATATTGACCTTATTTGCGATGAAATTATGCCGCAGCTATGGAAAAAAGGGCTATTTGATGCCGTGGACGTGTTCTGTGAAAGTGTTGGCTTTTCTCTTAAACAAAGCGAGAAGTTATTCTTAGCAGCGAAAAAACTAGGAATTCCAGTAAAAGGACATGTGGAGCAACTCTCTAATTTAGGGGGAAGTGAGCTGGTGGCAGAATTTAACGGGCTATCAGTCGACCATATTGAATACTTAGATCTCCAAGGTATTCAAGCCCTCAAACGCAGTGGAACCGTGGCAGTATTATTACCCGGTGCGTTCTATTTTTTACGTGAAACCAAACTACCGCCGATTGAATTATTACGCGAAAACCAAGTACCTATGGCCATCTCCACGGACTTTAATCCAGGTACCAGCCCATTTGCCTCACTGCGTATGGTGATGAATATGGCGGCGGTATTATTTAGATTAACCCCTGAAGAAATTTGGGCAGGAGTGACACGCCATGCAGCAAAAGCATTAGGGCGAGAACATAGCCTTGGGCAATTACGCGTCGGCTATCAAGCTAACTTTGTGGTATGGGATGCCAAGGATCCGGTAGAAATGATTTATGAACAGGGCAGCAATCCATTAAATCAGCGTGTTTATCAAGGAAAAGTCACCCATAAAAATTAATGGTTTATTTTAGTTAAAATAGAAAAAGTGTTTCTGTTTTTCAGGTTATAATATTATTTGCTCATAAAATTCTGATGTATTCATAAAGTTCTGATTGCTGCCTAGGAATATCATCTCCACTATAGGCAGTAATTATTTTGATAAATTTTCAATGTTGACGACTCACACACATTACTTATTTGGAAATAAACGTGACAGCCGAAAAAAAACCGAAGCTGAAAACTCCTGTTCCATTGTATTTGCAAGTTAAGCAGTCAATTATTGAAAAAATACAAGCAGGAGAGTGGCAAGCCAACGACCGTGTGCCTTCAGAAGCCGAGTTAGTTGTGCAGTTTGATTGTAGCCGAATGACGGCAAACCGAGCCTTACGGGAGCTTACCGCTGAAGGGTTATTGGTGCGTCTTCAAGGGGTTGGCACCTTTGTTGCCGAACCTAAAGGGCAATCCGCTTTGTTTGAAATCCACAGCATTGAAGATGAGATCCTAGCCAGAAATCACCAATACAGCTGCAAAATTAATAAATTAGAGCAAGTCAGTGCATCAGTCACACTGGCAAAAGAGTTAAATATTTCCCCAGAAACGCCGGTTTATCATTCCGTGATTGTCCATTTGGAGAATGATATTCCTGTGCAAATTGAAGATCGTTTTGTGAATGCGCTGGCAGCACCGGATTATCTGGAACAAGACTTTCTGACCATCACTCCCCACGATTATTTATCCCGTGTTGCGCCGTTGACTCAGGGTGAGCATATTGTTGAAGCGGTAGAGGCGGATGACCGCAGTGCTCGGCTTTTGCAAGTGCATGTGGGCGCATCCTGCCTGCAAATTACCCGCCGAACATGGTCACAAAGCCATATCGTGACCAGTACGAAGTTATTGTTTCCCGGTCATCGATATAAACTGAAAGGCAGTTTTTCTTCCTAGTGGTATGAAATAAGACCATTCCGTCGACATGAGCGCAGCCATTATGGCTGTGCTGACCTCTATCATCCCTAAGATAAATGTAAAATAACTGTGAACTAAATGTGATCTGGTAGGCAGATTTAGAATAAAAAAACATCAGTAAAATCAAAGGGTGTTTTTTTATTTCATTGTTTTTAATGAATAATATTTTTCGTTAGAGTCTGTTTTAGTCATCACAATTGTTAAAAAATAAATTGATTGTACATGTA
>NZ_JAERJY010000059.1:0-19963 GCF_018257375.1 Providencia sp. JGM181
CGTATATTCTTAGTTCCATTTAATGGGAAATATTCTCTTCAATATTTCCCATTGAAAAATGAGCCATTAACGTCCTAAGTCACTATTAACGCCCTAGGTAACCGTCCCAATCTTTCCAAACAGGTTGTAGCCCGGCTTGTACTAAGGCATGGGCGACTTGTGCAGCACTGCGGTTATCGTGGGGCGAGAACTGCTCTAACTCGGTTTTCGAATCCGCATAGCCTCCTGGTTGGGTTTTAGAGCCAGCACTGACGCTGTTAATCGCCAGTGGTACCACATGATCCCGAAAATAAGGGGATTCTCGGGTGGACAGCGACAATTCCACAGTCGGGGCAAGCAAGCGAAATGCACAGATTAACTGAACCAGCTCCGCATCCCCCATCAGCGAGGCGGGTTCTATTCCCCCCGCGCAAGGGCGCAAGCGTGGAAATGAAATAGAATAGCGGCTCTGCCAATAGTGTTGCTGCATATACAGCAGATGCTCCGCCACCATATAACAATCCGTTCGCCAGCTACTGGAAAGCCCGATTAATGCCCCCAATCCAATTTTATCAACACCGGCTTGACCAAGGCGTTCCGGTGTTGCTAATCGCCAATGAAAATCCTGTTTTTTGCCTTTTAAATGATGAAGTTGATAAGTTGGCTCATGGTAGGTTTCTTGGTATACCATCACGCCATCTAGCCCTAAAGTTTTTAGCTCGCGATACTCTTCGGTTGATAAGGGCTGAACCTCCATCATAAGAGAACTGAAGTAGGAACGAATTACAGGGATATGACGGCGAAAATAGTCCATTCCAACTTTGGTTTGATGTTCGCCCGTGACTAATAACAAACTGTCAAAACCAATCTGGCGGATGGTTTCACATTCACGGACAATCTCAGCGTCATCGAGGGTTTTGCGCTTAATGCGGTTGCTCATCGAAAATCCGCAATAAGTACAATCATTGGCACATAAGTTGGAAAGGTACAGAGGAACATAAAACCCGACAGTATGGCCAAAACGTTGACGCGTTAGGCGCTGCGCCTTTTGTGCCATCGGCTCGATGTAATGCCGCGCCGCAGGGGAAAGCAACGCCATAAAATCATCGAGAGTCAATGTATCACTCTGCAACGCTTGCTCTACATCCGAGGCGGTTTTGCTATTGATCTGTAATGTGAGGTTGTCCCAATCTAACTGTTCCCAACGCTCCCGAAAGCTTTCAATCATTGCAGTGCCTCCAAAAATTGAGTCAGAGGGCTAGATGCCTCCGCTCTCTGTTTGGGTGCCGCAAGTCCACTTTGACGAGCGAGTTGTGCAGCTTCGACCGCCATTTTAAAGGCTTGTGCCATTAATATGGGCTGTTTAGCCACGGCAATGGCGGTATTGACTAGCACCGCATCGGCGCCCATCTCAATAGCTTCGGCGGCATGGCTAGGTGCGCCAATTCCTGCATCCACCACTACTGGTACATTAGCCTGTTCGATGATGATTTGCAGCATCTCCTTAGTCACTAAGCCTTTATTGGTACCAATCGGTGCACCCAGAGGCATCACGGCAGCGCAGCCCACTTCTTCCAGTCGCTTACATAGCACGGGATCCGCGCTGCAATAAGGCAACACCACAAATCCTTCTTTAACCAGTTGCTCTGCTGCGAGTAACGTTTCGATAGGGTCTGGCAATAAGTAACGGACATCGGGATGGATTTCGAGTTTTACCCAATGAGTACCGAGGGCTTCACGAGCGAGACGCGCAGCAAAAATCGCTTCTTGGGCATTCTTGGCGCCGGAAGTATTGGGAAGCAATTTAACTCCCAACTCTTGAAGTGGCTGTAAAATACCATCATCTTGCCCACGTAAATTAACGCGTTTCATCGCCATGGTCACCAGCTGGCTGCCCGATGCTTGGATGGCTTGCTGCATTAATGTTGGATTGGCAAATTTGCCTGTTCCGGTAAATAAACGTGACTGAAAAGTGACATCAGCAATTTTTAACATCATTAACCCCCTGCGATAGCTTGAAACAGCAGAATGTTGTCTTGTTCATTCAAAAAATGACTTTCCCACTGGCTTTTGGGAATGATTACCTGATTGATAGCCAGTGCTGAGCCGGATGTACTTTGCCCGAGTTGCGTTAATAGCTGGTGGACGGTAATGGGCGGTTCAACCTCCATCGGCTGGTCATTGATTATGATATGCATGTGGCTTCTCGGCAGACGGGGCACTGTTTTGATCGGGTCAGCTGCAAGGTATTCCACTGTTGCTGCTTTCCATCAAACAGGCGTAGTTTTCCACTTAACGGGGACGGTAATCCCACCAGCAATTTGATGGCTTCCAATGCTTGTAACGTCCCAATCACACCCACGACTGGGCCGAGTACTCCCGCCGTACGGCAGTTACGCTGCGGCTCTTCTTGGTCGGGATACAAACAGGCGTAGCAGCCCGATTGAAACGGTGGCTCCAAAACCATCAATTGCCCGCCAAAGCCCACAGCGCTACCGCTGACGAGCGGGGTATTGCTAATGACGCATGCGGCATTGACCGCATGGCGAGTGGCCATGTTGTCACAGCAATCCAGCACCAAATCCACCTGTTCCACTAAGGGAAGTAAGCTGTCCGCATCAAGCTTTTGTTGGAAAATGCGCGTCTTAGTATGGGGATTAAGCTGCTTTAAACGCGCTGCGGCCAGCTGCGCTTTCGACTGGTTAATATCCTGCGTGTCATACAGCACTTGGCGCTGCAAGTTAGACACATGCAGGTCATCATGATCCGCTATCCATAATTCACCGACACCCGCCCCCGCGAGATACAAACTTGCAGGGGAGCCTAGTCCACCTAAACCGACAATCAGTACCTTGCTTTGTTTGAGTTTTTGTTGCCCTTCAGGGCTGACATCCTCAAGCAGCAATTGGCGGCTATAACGCATAAACTCGAGATCATTGAGCATGGTCGTTTTCCTTTAAGCGAGAGGTTGGTTCAACCAGATCCAGCAATGTTCGCGTTGCACTTTGCCAGTCATCGGCTTGGGTGATGGCACTGACAACCGCTACACTGCCAACGCCAGTAGCGAGCACGGCAGGCACGCGCTCAATGGATATCCCGCCTATTGCCACTGTCGGATAGTCTGGCGTCTCCTCAACCATCTGTTTTAACGCTTCTAAACCTTGCGGCGAGGAAGGCATCTGCTTGGTTTGGGTTGGAAAGATATGCCCCAGTGCGATATAAGACGGACGCACGGTTTTGGCAATCTCGACTTCATCAGGATCGTGGGTGGAGATCCCCAGCCGTAGCCCCGCTTGGTGAATCGCTACTAGATCGGTAGTTTCCAGATCTTCTTGCCCTAAGTGTACGCCATAGGCTCCCAGCTCTATGGCTAAACGCCAATAGTCATTAATAAATAATCGGGCATTATGCTGCTTACCAAGGGCTATTGCTTGCTGGATCTGTTCACGGACTTGGTGGTCTTGCTTGTCTTTGATGCGCAATTGCAAAGTGGAAACACCTGCATTTAGCAGGCGTTCAATCCATTCAACAGAATCCACAACCGGGTACAGACCGAGGCAGTGCTCAGTCGGTGGAAATGGACTATTTGGGAGATTAAGCGTTTTGTTCATCACTCACGACCTCAGTAATCTCAGCCCCATGATAGAGTTCGCTACCGTGAGCGCGGAAAGCTTCCGACATCTGCTCCATGCCTGCCTCTTTTTGTGCAGCATAGTCACGAACTTCTTGGGAAATCTTCATGGAGCAGAATTTTGGTCCACACATAGAGCAGAAGTGGGCGATTTTCCCTGACGCTTGCGGCAAGGTTTCATCGTGATATTTACGCGCGGTTTCAGGGTCTAGGGCGAGGTTAAACTGGTCTTCCCAACGGAACTCAAAACGCGCTTTGGACATGGCATTATCACGAATTTGCGCACCCGGATGACCTTTCGCGAGATCAGCGGCGTGGGCAGCAATCTTGTAGGTAATCAGCCCCTGTTTGACGTCTTCTTTGTTCGGTAAACCAAGGTGCTCTTTTGGCGTCACGTAGCACAGCATCGCACAACCAAACCAGCCGATCATTGCTGCGCCAATACCGGAAGTGAAGTGGTCATAGCCTGGTGCGATATCGGTGGTTAGGGGGCCTAACGTATAGAATGGGGCTTCGTGGCAGTGCTCTAGCTCTTCGGTCATATTGCGGCGGATCATCTGCATCGGCACATGTCCCGGTCCTTCAATCATCACCTGCACATCGTATTCCCATGCAATTTTGGTGAGCTCGCCTAAGGTATGCAGCTCTGAGAATTGGGCTTCATCGTTGGCATCTTGCACAGAACCCGGACGTAACCCATCACCAAGAGACAGGGAAACATCATAAGCGGCACAAATTTCGCAAATTTCACGGAAATGCTCATACAGGAAGTTTTCTTGATGGTGGGATAAACACCATTTCGCCATGATAGAGCCTCCACGGGAGACTATGCCGGTCAGGCGCTTCGCCGTCATTGGTACATAGCGCAGTAAAACGCCAGCATGGATAGTGAAGTAATCTACCCCTTGCTCGGCTTGCTCTAGCAGGGTATCGCGGAACATTTCCCACGTGAGGTTTTCAGCAACGCCGTTCACTTTTTCGAGCGCTTGGTAGATAGGCACGGTACCAATTGGCACTGGGCTATTACGTAAAATCCATTCGCGGGTTTCGTGAATATAGCGACCTGTGGATAAATCCATCACCGTATCTGCACCCCAGCGAGTAGACCAAATCAGTTTTTCCACCTCTTCTTCGATGGATGAAGTCACGGAGGAGTTACCGATATTGGCATTCACTTTCACTAAGAAATTGCGCCCGATAATCATCGGCTCAGATTCTGGATGGTTAATATTGGCAGGGATGATAGCGCGACCTGCCGCCACTTCTTGGCGTACAAATTCCGGCGTAATATTTTCTGGCAAAATAGCACCAAAGCTTTGCCCCGGATGTTGCTGCCTTAACACTTCACTGCGAATGCGTTCACGACCCATATTTTCACGGATGGCGATAAATTCCATTTCAGGAGTCACAATGCCTTGGCGAGCATAGTGCAACTGAGTGACGCATTTGCCTGTTTGCGCTTTCAGTGGTGCAGGGCGGTGATTAAAACGCAGGTGGTCTAAGCCCGCATCGGCTAAGCGCTGCTGGGTAAAGTCGGAGCTGAGATTTTCGACAGCAACAGTATCCGCGCGTTCACTGATCCACGGCGCACGGATTTTTTTCAATCCCTTGTGAACATTGAGTTCAGAGGCCGGGTCGCCGTAAGGACCTGAGGTGTCATAAACAGGGACGGCCTCGTTATCTTCAAATTTGGGATTATCTTTGTCTCCGCCGATAAGCGTTGGGGAGAGCTGGATTTCGCGCATGGGAACTTGGATGTCGTCTCGCGAGCCTTGCAGGTAGATACGTTCAGAGTTAGGGAATGAAACACCGGAAATGGTATTGATAAAGTCTTCTGCGGCGTCACGTTGCTCTTTTCGAGTGCGTGCTGGTGCAGCTTTAGGGGAAATATCGGTACTCGGTATAACTGAATTATTAGCATTATTGGACATAGCAATTTCCTGACATCGTCACAGGCTATACGGCGTAAAGCGCCAATAGCGGGTTTATCGAAAGAAAGTTGCTTGTCTGGAGTTCGGAGGAGTAATGGTAAGGCGTTGCAACGAAAGATCCACCAAGGGTGGGGAAGATCGTGCGAGAAGATTACTCTTGTTCCCTTCGCGGGTATTAACCCGATCAGGTTCCGCGGATCCCGAATTAACGGTCTCAGCCTGATGTTTGCACATGCTAGGCACTCCGACAAGATTGTTCAGTATAAAGTTTCCCCGTCATTCTTCAAGCGATAAGTGCGTTGGCTTCTCTCGGCTACCCTAGTCACATACTTGTGTATGCTCCTAGGGATATCCTCGCTTGCCGCCTTCTTCTCACTCGAATAATTTAGGGGAAATCAGTGTATTGGGTAAAAATCCAAAACCTAGAAATTAAAAGTTAAAACTAGGTTGAGGATTAGTTTGCCGCCTTTCTCTAGCACGAATAATGTAGAGGAACCTTTGAAAGGCAGTTAGTTAAAAACCTAAAAAACAAAAACCTAGAAATTAAGCGTTAAAAGTTAAAACTAGGTTGGTTAAATAGGGTTTTACAAACTCCACGAATATTGCGGCCAGTGGTTTTCAGTGGCGGCTTGGAGAAGGCGCGAGTCGCCGTTGACGATAAATGTCTCATCGGCAAAATGGCACATAGGTAGGTCATTGGCGGAATCGGTGTAGAAATAAATATACGCATCGGTGATTGGCTGGTGGGCGATCCATTGAGTTAAACGCTTAACTTTACCCTCTTTAAAGGTTGGGATACCGTCAACTTCGGTGGTGTAGCAGCCATTTGAACGCTTAATATTAATGCCCATCGTGACATCGGCACCAAGGCGATCCGCAATCTTCTTCACGATAAAAGTAACCGTTGCGGAGATCACAATGATCGGGATCCCTTGCGATCGATATGAGGCAACGGTGCTTAATGCGTTAGGATAAATGCGCGGAATGATAATGGTATCGACAAAATCATCTAACCACTCATCGACTTGCTCTGTCTTGATGCCAGCAAGGGTCTGCAAACTAAACTTTAAGTAAGTCACCATATCCAAATTGCCCGCGTTGTATTGCGCCATCATCTCTTTATCGGCTTCGACAAAACGTGGGTCGGTAATGATTTTCTTATCCCACAAATATTGCGTCCAAAGTACGCTGCTATCGCCACGGATCAGGGTGTCATCGAGATCAAAAATCGCTAATTTGGTTTGTGTAGACGGGTTTTGCATGGGGTTCCTTTCGTTGACTAGCTCGTCGTTGATTAACTTAAAGCTCGAATTTCATTTTTATTAAACATTAACTCAAGGCGTGTGCCCGGCTCAAATAAACGCTCAGATGAGCGATTGAGCAAGTCTACGGTCATATCCCCCGCAGGCGTGTTCACGCTATAGCGAATAATATTCCCTAAAAGCTGGTGGTCAAGGATCACGGCATCCACTGGGGCGGAAATATGGTTGCCATATTGGCGTCCCACTTCGCGAACATAAATGGACTCAGGGCGAATGGCGAGGGTACCTTGTAAATTGACGCCCAGCATCCCATTGGCTTTTTCAGCGTCCACCAAATTGTAATGCCCCATAAATCGAGCCACAAATTCAGTGGCAGGCTGAGTATAGATATTTTCCGCGGTATCGCTTTGGATAATCGAGCCTTTGTTCATTAAGAAGATGCGGTCAGACATAATCATCGCTTCGTCTTGGTCGTGGGTGACGAAAATGGTGGTGAGCTTCAGCTCTCGCTGGATTTCACGAATTTGCTGGCGTAAGTGCTTACGAATACGTGCATCAAGGGCGGATAATGGTTCATCGAGGAGTAAAATTTGCGGCTTCATCACCAATGCACGGGCGAGGGCGACACGTTGGCGCTGACCACCCGAAAGCTGGTGCGGATATTGGTTCTCTTTTCCTTGTAATTCCACCATATCAATGACTTCTGCCACGGCTTTATCGCGCTCAGTGGCGGGCATCTTGCGCATTTTCAACCCAAACGCGATGTTTTCAGCCACGGTCATATTTGGGAATAGAGCGTAGCTTTGAAACACCATGCCCACGCCGCGCTGTTGAGCTGGCTGCTGAGTGATATTCTGGCGGTTGATATACAGCTCCCCGCTGTCGGGCTGTTCAAGCCCCGCGATACAACGTAGTAACGTGGATTTTCCGCAGCCACTTGGCCCCAATAGCGTAATAAATTCCCCTTGTTCAATCGTAAACTGGATATCAGAGAATACTTGGTTCTGACCAAAGGATTTAGTTAGGTTTTCCGCAATAACGTAGCTCATCGTTCATCTCCCACACGATTCAAGCGCGTTGCTAGCCAAGTCAGCAGCAACGTAAATAGGAAGTAAGACATCACTAGCGCAGAGGTAAAGTGTCCGCTAGTTTGGCGCATATTAAACAGATAGATCTGCAAGGTTTCGAAACGGGTTCCCACTAAGATATTGGCGAATACGAACTCCCCCATTAAGAATGAGAAGGAAATCAGTAAAGAAACCAATAACCCTTTACGGATATTTGGCAGCACTATCATTAAAAAGGCTTTAAAGGTGCTGGCACCGAGTAAGTGAGCGGCGTCCATTAAGTCATGCAGATTGATTCCTTGAAAGCTATTCGCCAGTGCGCGGTACATAAATGGCAATGTAATGGTGAAGTAGGTGCCAATTAAGATCCACGGGGTACCGACCAACATAAATGGCTCATCTGCAAAGATTTGCAGTAAACCGACTGAAGAGACCACGGGTGGGATCGCAAAAGGGAGAATAATCAGTAAATCCATCAACCCTTTGAGCTTTGGAAAGCGGTAAAAAACGGCAAATGTCATTGGCAAAATGACCAGTACGCTGATCAGCAATGTATCAAAGCAGATCAAAAGAGATCGTCCAAATGCCATCAAAAAGCGCGGATCTTGCCACAATTGCAGATACCATTTAATGGATAGGGCATCAGGCATAATCGTCGCCCCCCATGAACTGGAAATGGAGTAAATAAAGGTGGCAATAATAGGCAGCGCAAGAATGGCGGCAACGGTACCAAGAACCATTTTATGAAACAGTAAACTCGGTGCTTTTGGGCTACGAATATTAGGATTTAGCATGGTAGCTCCGCTTTAATAACCAGTGGTGAATGGCGGTGATAAACCCAAGGATCGCAATCAGAACAACGGATAGCGCGGCTGCCATATTTGGCTCTAAGAACAGGTCGCCAGAGACAAGGCTGGCAATGCGGATAGTCACTAGGTTGTAGTTACCACTGGTGAGTGCGTAAGTACTGGCATAAGCGCCAACGGCATTGGCAACCAAGATAATAAATGTGCCTAATAGTGCAGGAGAAATGACCGGAATACCCACTTTCAGCCAATAGGTTAACTTGCTGGCTCCCATAGTTTTTGCGGCATCTTCCCACTCAGGTTTGAGTGCATCGAATGCAGGGTAAAGCAGTAAAATACCGAGTGGGATTTGGAAGTAGATATACAGCAGCATCAAGCCGCTGGCGCTGTAGATATTAAAATCATCAATCCATCCCCACGCTTTAAGTTGCAGGGTAATGGCTCCGTTAAAACCTAAGATAATAATAAACGCGAAGGCTAACGGTACGCCGCTGAAGTTGCTCGCCATGGTGGTAAACGAAATCATGAAATTGCGCACTTTGCCTTGCATCTTATAGATAGAAAATGCCGTTACGCAGGCGATAAGCAAACCAACAACGCTACAAATCAGCGATAGCCATAGGGTATTTTGGAATGCTTGTAGGTAGAAATCATTGGAGAAAATTTCAACGTAATTTTCAAAAGACCAGGCTTCTTCGTAGACAAAACTGTTGAAAAGTACCCAAATCATCGGGGCGATTTGAAATAGGCAAAACAGCACAATAAATGGCACGATTAACAGTGCGGCGCGCCAGTGAAAACGCACATTGGGCTTGTTAAACATGGTTAAGCCTCCCTCTTGTTGACGGGACTGGTCGTTGGCAGGGATATCCGCCATTAGCGACCTCCTGCCAGTAAATCATCACAGACAGTTTTGTTTGAGAATGGCACACCCAGTAGTTGGCAAACGGTGCCACAAATCGCTGTTTGTTCCATCGGAACGTCTGGGCGATGAGAGAATGCGCTGCCAATAGTCAACAGCGGAACCGTACACTCTTCCGGCAAAATACCACCGTGGCTGCGGTCGTTATTCATCCCGTGGTCGCTGGTGATGATAATTTGGTAGCCTTGCTCTATCCACATCGGTAAGTAATGGGATAAATAAATGTCTGCTTTGCGCGCCGCATTGCGATATTGGGACGAATCAAATCCAAACTTATGCCCTGCATCATCGATATTCATTGGATGAATCAGCAAAAAATCGGGGTCGTGCTGAGCGCGTAGATATTCCGCATCCATAAACAGGTGGTCATCAGGGTAGTGGTCTGCTTGGTAGAAGCAACCATGCTGAATCGGCAACTGCTTATCATGGGTAAATCGGTCACGATTCGCCTCAAATGGCGCGCGATTATACAGCTCACTGACCCAATAATAGGCTGCTGCCGCTGTCGTTTTTCCGGCTTGGTGAGCCAATGAAAAGATGCTATCGAAGTGAGAAAGTCGCACAACATCGTTGTTGACGATGCCACTTTGAACCGGAGGAATGCCCGTCAAAATGCATTCGTACAGCGGGCGAGACATGGATGGGAGCTCACACTCCATTTTATAAAGTGTTGCTCTATCGGCTTTGATAAGACCATTGAGATAGCCCATACATTGATGGGCTACTGAATAACTTAAACCGTCGAGAACAACAAGTATGACTTTTTTAGACATCAGACTGTTGATTCCTAATTGCGATTATTGCTGGTGAATTAATACTTGCTGCTGCCACATTTTCGGTAAGTTGCGTGATGACTTTTCCCAGCCTTCAGCATCTTTAATCGGGTGAACATTTTTGTATTGTTCATCTGGCAGTAATTTGGCTTGGATATCCGCAGGCAGTGTCAGGTATTGAGCACGAATTGGGCGCGCATAACCTTCTGCAAGATTGATTTGTCCTTTATCACTGAAGATAAACTCGCGGGCTAATTTCGCGGCATTTGGGTTTTTAGCAAATTTATTGATGATGGTGGTATAACCGGAGATAACGCTGCCATCGGATGGGATCACCACGATAAAGCGGTCGCGGTTGATTTGGTCACGGTAGTTCAGTGCGTTGAAGTCCCATAAAATACCCACTTCCACTTCGCCTTTTTCGATGTTGGCAACGGTTGGGTCATTGACGGATAAACGCTTCTGTTTCGCTAATTCGCCAAAGAATTCAATGGCAGGCTTCAGGTTATTTTCATCACCACCACGGGCAAAAGCGGCAGCCAGTACGGCGTTGTTGGCTTGTGCGGCAATACCTACATCCCCAACGGTGACTTTGTATTTTCCTTTCAGTAAATCATCCCAGCTTTTTGGTGCGTCTTTGACTAAGTCTTTATTGATCATAAACGCGATAGTACCGGTGTAAGCTAATGCCCAGTGGCCATCTTTATCTTTTGCCCAATCAGGCACTTGTGACCAAGTGGTCGGTTTGTACGGCTGAGTGACCCCTTTTTGTACTGCAACCGGACCAAATGACGCGCCGACATCACCGATATCTGCGGTGGCGTTATTTTTCTCAGCAGCAAATTTTGCAATTTCCTGTGCAGAGCTCATGTCCGTATCTTGATGTTTTAAACCGTATTCTGTCGATAAATCCTGCCATGTGCCTTTCCAGTTTGCCCATGTATCAGGCATTCCGACGCTATAAACTTGGCCTTCTTTTTTTGCAGCTTCGATAAGTTGGGTTAAATCGCTGTCAGCCGCAAATGCCATTTGAGAAGCGCTGAGTGACAGTAAAATTGCAGGTACGATAGCTTTCATCTTGTTTCTCTCTATAAGAGTCGCCGTATTGGTTAGTTGGCATGCTAATTATTCGAGATGACAATGAATTGACAGTTGTGTGACACTTTTTAGATGCTGTGACTTTTAAATGTCTAAAAAGTGTCAAAATAATGAAAGGGTAGTGACGAATCAAACGGTTGTATGACAATCTATAAAACAAGCGTATCTTTAATCGCAACTCAGCGTGCTGACATAGAGAAATAGAATGAATAAACACACATTAGCAGGAACGGAAAGTGGCTGGTGGTTTGTCTGCTTTGCGGGGCGACTGTGGTTGCCCCAAGGAGATGTGCCTAGAGGCGCTGCACAGCAGTTCGGATTAACAGGAAAACTTGCGACGCCGATTGGTGAGTGGCAGGGGGAAATTGTTTGGCTGATCGCTGAAAAAATGCCGTCAGATATGGCTTCCCCTCGTGTAGTGGCTTCTCAAGATGAAGGGCTATTTCGCCTAGCCGGACGGGGTGTTCAACTCGCGGAGTTTTATCGCTCTCACCGTTACTGTGGATATTGCGGAACGGCGATGCGCCACAGTTCAACGGAATGGGCATGTCTGTGCGACCACTGCCATGAACGTTATTATCCACAAATTGCCCCTTGTATTATTGTCGGTATTCGCCGCGATGATCATATTTTGCTGGCACAACATCGTCGCCATTCACAAAATCCGCTGTTCACGGTGTTAGCAGGGTTTGTGGAAGTGGGGGAAACCTTAGAAGAGGCGGTGGCTCGCGAAGTGATGGAAGAGAGCCATATAAAAGTGCGCAATATTCGTTATGTCTCTTCACAGCCTTGGCCATTCCCACACTCGCTGATGATGGGCTTTTTAGCTGATTATGATAGTGGGGACATTCAAGTGGATCCTAAAGAGTTAGTGAGCGCTAATTGGTATCACTATAATGATCTGCCGCTGATCCCGCCGGGAGATACGATTGCTCGGCGATTAATTGAAGATAGCGTGGTGTTATGTCGTCAATTTGATGAAGATAACCACTAATTGCGCTGGCGCTGATATTGTTTCCCTTTGCTGGTATAATATGGCGCCTTAGCCATTTGCGGCGGCCACAATAATAATGGAGTAAATAATGACTGAGTTGAAAAATGACCGCTATCTACGTGCGTTGCTACGCCAGCCTGTAGATGTGACCCCAGTATGGATGATGCGTCAAGCAGGGCGTTACCTACCAGAATATAAGGCAACTCGTGCAGAAGCTGGTGATTTTATTGCTTTGTGCAAAAATACTGAGTTAGCGTGCGAAGTCACGTTACAGCCACTTCGTCGTTTTCCATTAGACGCCGCAATTTTATTCTCTGATATTCTGACCATCCCCGATGCAATGGGACTTGGGCTTTATTTTGAAACTGGCGAAGGCCCACGTTTTGAAAAGCCAATCAAGAACGCAGCCGATGTTAAAAATATCCCAATTCCCGATCCAGAGATGGAACTGGGCTACGTGATGGACGCAGTTCGTGCCATCCGTAAAGCCTTAAATGGTGATGTACCACTGATTGGTTTCTCGGGTAGCCCGTGGACATTAGCGACCTATATGGTTGAAGGTGGTAGCAGCAAAGCGTTCACTAAAATCAAAAAAATGATGTATGAAGATCCAAATACGCTGCATTTACTGCTGGATAAGCTGGCAGATAGCGTGATTTTGTATCTGAATGCTCAAGTGCGTGCTGGCGCTCAATCCCTGATGATTTTCGATACGTGGGGCGGCGTGCTGACTAAGCGCGATTATCTGGAATTCTCCTTGCGCTACATGCACAAAATTGTCGATGGTTTAATCCGCGAAAATGACGGTCGTCGTGTGCCTGTGACCCTGTTTACCAAAGGTGGCGGTCAGTGGTTAGAAGAGATGGCGGCAACAGGCTGTGATGCGCTAGGTTTGGATTGGACGACCGAAATTGCAGATGCTCGTCGTCGTGTTGGTGATAAAGTTGCGCTGCAAGGCAATATGGATCCTTCAATGTTATATGCGCCGCCTGCGCGTATTGAACAAGAAGTGCAGCATATTTTAGCGGGCTTTGGTCAAGGTGAAGGGCATGTCTTCAATTTAGGTCATGGTATTCATCAAGATGTGGCGCCTGAACATGCTGGTGCGTTTGTGGACGCGGTTCACCGTTTCTCTCGTCAATATCATCAGTAGCCGCCAAGGCATAATCGAGGTAGAACTTGGTGTTTTATCTCGATTTGAACCTCTCAATGTGTGGTGTATTTACAGGATCTTGTAAGTACATCATTATCATCTATGATTAATCCTTATTAATAATGGTTCCGTGATGGCAATTGATACTCAGCAGTTGCGACAACAGCAGGTAGAGCTAGCTCAACAAGTCATTCTGAATGATGAGTTTATCTCGCCACGTTTTATTGGTGGTGCGGATGTCGGTTTTGAGCAAGATGGCACCGTGACCCGTGCGGTGATTGTGGTGCTTTCATGGCCTGAGCTGCAATTGGTGGAGTATCAAATAGCACGGATCCCAACTCAGTTACCCTATATTCCCGGGTTGCTCTCGTTTCGTGAAGTCCCAGGGTTAATGGCTGCGTGGGAAAAAATCCAACAAAAGCCTGACTTAGTGCTGGTGGATGGTCAAGGTATTGCTCATCCGCGGCGTTTTGGGGTGGCTTGCCATTTCGGATTGTTGGCCGATGTCGCAACGATAGGGGTAGCAAAAAGCCGTTTATGTGGTGATGTTGTCGAACTCAATGCTGAACCTGAAAGTGTCGAAATGTTGAAAGTGGCTCAAGAGCAATTAGGATGGGTTTATCGTAGTAAGAAACGCTGCAATCCTTTATATCTTTCTCCGGGTCACAAAGTCAGTTTTATTTCCTCGCTAGAGTGGGTAAAACGGTGTATTCAGGGGTATAGATTGCCAGAACCGACCCGTTTTGCTGATGGAATCGCTTCGAATCGCACATTTTTTAAGCGAATGAATGAGAAAATTGGCTAATTATCAGCAAAATATGTGGCATTGGCAGATTTTCAGGTAAACTGCGAAGTATTGAGATTGATGAGTCAGAAATTATGTTAAGAAATCCTATTCATTTGAGGTTAGAGAAACTAGAAAGCTGGCAGCATATGACCTTCATGGCATCCCTGTGCGAGAGAATGTATCCTAATTATCAAATGTTTTGCCAGCAAACTGAATTTGCTGATGCGAAGGTTTATCGTGCCATCCTTGATTTAGTTTGGGAAACCTTGGTTATCAAAGATAGCAAAGTCAATTTCGACAATCAGTTAGAGAAGCTAGAAGAAATTATTCCAGTCGCCGATGACTTCGATATGTACGGTGTTTATCCCGCTATCGACGCTTGTATTGCTTTAGGTGAACTCATTCATGCAAAACTGAGTGGTGAAACCCTTGAGCACGCAATCTTAGTCAGTGAAGCATCGATTCGTACTGTTGCTATGCTTGAAATGACCCAAGCAGGGCGTGAAATGACCGATGAAGAGCTAAAAGTGGTGCCTGCTGTGGAAGAAGAGTGGGACATTCAATGGGACATTTTCCGCTTATTAGCCGCTTGCGAAGAACGAGACTTAGAGTTAATTAAAGGATTAAAATCTGACCTCCGCGAAGCGGGTGTCAGCAATATCGGCATTACTGTCGCGTAAATTTTGCACTTTTAAGTGCGAAAACGTGACTTAAAGCAGTAATGCTGTGTACTAAGACTTCACATTTACCCCTACTCTGTTCTACATTTAGGGGCGAGAAGAAGTGGCTATCGGGGGCGTGTATCAGGGGCTGTCTATCTGGCATATCCGACGCACTCGATGCTTTGCAAACGATAAACACACTGTGTAAGGATAATTTATGAACAAGACTGAATTAGTTGATGCTATCGCAGAATCAGCAGATCTGACTAAAACTCAAGCTAAAGCAGCTTTAGAAGCAACTCTGAGCGCAATTTCAGATTCTCTGAAAAGCGGCGAAGCAGTACAACTGGTCGGTTTCGGTACTTTTAAAGTTAGCCACCGTGCAGCTCGTACCGGTCGTAACCCACAAACTAAAGCAGAAATCCAAATTCCTGCAACAACTGTACCAGCATTCTCTGCCGGTAAAGCACTGAAAGACGCTGTAAAATAAGTACATTGTCTACGAGAATTATCAGAGGGGGTATGAAGTTACCCCTTTTGTTTATTCGCCAAAGGTTGCTGGTGTTGGGAGCAGTCTCAATACTAAGCGCCTGTTCTTCTAATTCGCCTCGACTCCCTGAGTTTAGTGCCAGCGGATTTATTGCCGATGAAGGCGTAATCCGAATGTGGAGACTGAATGATGCGAAGAGTCAGCCGTTGGTCTTAATGGTGGTGTATAGCCCCTATAAAAGAACCGACACCTCCGTCAATTTCTTCGAATATCGTGATGGTAAATTGTGGCAGATCCGCAGCCAAGTCCTCAATCAAGGTAATAACAACATCACTGAACAACTGCGCTTTAGTAAAGATAATGAAATTGTGTTTATGCAGCGCGCGCAAAATAATATCAAAACCCCGCTTTCCTCTGATGAAATTAACCGCTGGCGTTTTGAAGCTGACCGTATTCTGAATATCAATACCGCGTTGATAGTGGGTGGCGTAGAGCTACATCAAGGGTATTGGAAGCAAGGTAAAATCACCACTTGTGATGGTGAAAAGCGCGATGTTACTTTCGAACCGTATGCACAGAAATGGCTAGATGATAGAGCCAAAGTCTGGACGAAAGAGCTGAATTTGGCGTGGTTGGAGTCACCAGAGGGGACTCAGCTTTTGATGGTGGCGGATACTAATTTTTGCAGTTGGCAACCTTCTAAAGATTCGCTCTAATCTCACCGCTCGTCGTCTTTCAAATCCTAGCGTTGTTGGCTTCGGTGACTTAACCCAGTCACATAGTTATCTATGCTCCTGGGCATAAGTAACCTCGCCGCCTAGCTATGCTTCGAAATACTTAGAGCCATTGGCGGTGTGAAGGTCAAAAACTCAAAAGCAAAAAGCTGATAAAAGTTTCCTCTTATCAGCTTTGGGATTATTTGTTTCTATTACTTAATGCGGGCGATAGCGCGGTAGCCGATATCGTTGCGATAGAAACTGTCAGACCAATTGATGGTTTTGGCAACTTCGTACGCTTTAGCTTGAGCTTTTGCGATGTCGTTACCTAATGCAGTGACACACAGAACGCGTCCACCGGCGGTGACAACTTCGCCTGCTTGGTTGAGCTTGGTACCTGCGTGGAACACTTTGCTATCAGCTGCTTCTGACGTTGGTAGACCCGAAATCACATCACCATTGCGATAATCACCTGGATATCCACCCGCCGCAATTACGATACCGAGCGCTGGACGTTCATCCCACAGGGAATCTTTACCTGCGAGTTCGCCTTTAGCGCCCGCTAAACACAGAGCGACCAAATCAGATTGTAAGCGCATCATAATTGGCTGAGTTTCTGGATCGCCAAAGCGACAGTTAAATTCGATGACTTTTGGGTTACCCGCTTTATCAATCATCAAACCTGCATATAAGAAACCTTGATAGCGGTTCCCTTCTTGATCCATTCCTTTAACGGTTGGATAAATGACTTGCTCCATGACACGTTGATGAACCGTATCTGTCACCACTGGCGCAGGTGAATATGCACCCATACCGCCAGTGTTTAACCCAGTATCACCATCGCCAACACGTTTATGATCTTGGCTAGTTGCCATCGGAATGACATTCTCACCATCCACCATGACGATGAAACTCGCTTCTTCGCCATCAAGGAACTCTTCGATAACGATACGATGACCGGCATCACCGAATGCATTGCCAGCCAGCATATCATGGACGGCATCTTTGGCTTCTTGCAGCGTCATTGCCACAATCACGCCTTTACCAGCAGCCAAACCATCAGCCTTGATAACGATAGGTGCGCCAACTTTATCTAAATAAGCCAAAGCAGGCTCAATTTCAGTAAAGTTTTCATAAGCTGCGGTCGGAATCTTGTGACGCGCTAAGAAATCTTTGGTGAACGCTTTCGAGCCTTCTAACTGCGCAGCACCTTGAGTTGGTCCAAAAATGGTTAAACCAGCTTGTTTGAATGCATCGACCACACCGATAACTAATGGTGCTTCTGGACCTACGATGGTTAGACCGATTTGTTTGTCTTTGGCAAATTGCAGTAAGCCATCAATGTCAGTTGCTGAGATATCGACATTTTCCAGTGCAGGTTCCAGTGCAGTACCCGCGTTACCTGGCGCAACATACACTTTATCTGCTAATGGAGATTGTGCGGCTTTCCATGCTAAAGCGTGCTCGCGACCGCCACCACCAATAATCAGTATATTCATAGAAACCCCTAGCAATTAGTGACGGAAGTGACGCATGTTAGTAAAGATCATTGCGATGCCATGTTCATTGGCAGCGGCAATCACTTCATCATCACGAATAGATCCACCTGGTTGAATAACGCAAGTAACGCCTACAGAGGCAGCGGCATCGATACCATCGCGGAACGGGAAGAATGCATCGGATGCCATTGCACAACCAGCAACTTCTAAACCTTCATCAGCAGCTTTGATCCCTGCAATCTTAGCAGAGTACACGCGGCTCATTTGTCCTGCACCAATACCGATGGTCATGTCGTTCTTCGAATAAACAATCGCATTTGATTTCACGAATTTCGCCACTTTCCAGCAGAACAGCGCATCTTTTAACTCACGTTCCGTAGGTTGGCGTGTGGTTACGACGCGTAAATCTTCCGCTTCGACCATACCTAAGTCACGATCTTGAACCAGTAAACCGCCATTCACGCGTTTAAAATCTAAACCTGCAACAGGTTTGCTCCACTCACCACATACCAGAACACGCACGTTTTGCTTGGTAGATAAAGAAGGTAAGGCATCTTCAGCAATAGAAGGGGCAATAATCACTTCAACAAATTGACGTTCAATGATGGCTTCTGCGGTGGCTTTATCTAATTGGCGGTTAAAAGCAATGATGCCACCGAATGCTGAGGTTGGGTCAGTCTTGAATGCTTTATCATAAGCGGCATGGATATTGTCACCAATGGCAACACCGCAAGGGTTAGCATGCTTAACAATAACACAAGCTGGCTCATCAAAGGATTTTACACATTCCAGAGCTGCATCGGTGTCTGCGATATTATTATAAGAAAGCGCTTTACCTTGAATTTGGTTCGCAGTGGCAATCGACGCTTCTTTTGGATTTTCTTCTATATAGAAAGCCGCGTCTTGATGGCTGTTTTCGCCATAGCGCATATCTTGCTTCTTAATGAAGTTTAAATTCAGGGTACGAGGGAAACGACCTGATGGTTGAGTGGTATCACCATGATATGGCGCAACCAGCTCACCAAAGTAGTTAGCAATCATACTGTCATAAGCGGCAGTGTGCTCAAATGCTTTAATAGCTAAGTCAAAGCGTGTTGACCAATTCAGCGAATTTTCGTGGTTATCCATCTCTTCGATGATTTTGTCATAGTCATTACTGTTAACCACGATAGCCACGTCTTTATGGTTCTTCGCTGCGGAGCGAACCATGGTTGGACCGCCAATATCGATATTCTCAACGGCGTCTTCTAATGTGCAATTTGGTTTTGCGACGGTTTGAGCAAATGGATAAAGGTTCACAACCACCATATCAATAGGTGTAATGTCATGCTGCTGCATGATGGCATCATCTTTACCGCGACGACCTAAGATCCCACCGTGAACTTTCGGGTGCAGAGTCTTAACGCGACCATCCATCATTTCAGGAAAACCTGTGTAATCTGAAACTTCAGTGACCTTAAGGCCTTGCTCTGCTAGTAATTTAGCGGTTCCACCGGTAGAAAGCAGTTCAACACCACGGTGAGAAAGCGCCTTAGCGAATTCAACAACCCCTGTTTTATCAGACACACTAAGCAGGGCACGGCGAATAGGACGAAGCTGTTGCATGAGATAGATCCCTTGGATTTGGATAAAGAAGCAATATCTATATATAAGTCACTAACAATTTCAGAGCATCAAAATAAAATCAATGCCGAATTTTCGCGCTAATTGTAGCGCAAACGTTTGCGTAATGCGCGAACTATTTTCACTATTTTTTCAGTTTGTGGATAAATCTGTGTGTAAGTGGGTATAAATAGGGGTTTTGCTGTGGAATGCAGCAGTTGAACTAAAAACCGTAAAAAATCTTAAAAAAAGGGTTGCAGGATTTCTGCGACTCCCTATAATGCGCATCCACTGACCGGGAACAAGCCAACGCAAAGCGCGATGGACACTGAAACGGCAGCGAGAGAATCTGAAAAGATTAAGTAAAAAAATACTTGACTCTCAATGAGGAAAGCGTAATATACGCCACCTCGCGACAACGACCTAAGTTGATAAAAACTGAGTCGAATTTCTAAAGAAATGTCGCACCGCTCTTTAACAATTTATCAGACAATCTGTGTGGGCACTCACAGGACACTATCAAAAAAATATTTGATTTTAAGTCTTGAAGAGTGACTAACACGTTAATTCATATATATGAACTAATAGGTA